>NZ_JBEPBF010000039.1:0-73083 GCF_040298985.1 Streptomyces sp. NPDC001093
GCCGGATTGCGTGGTCAGCTTCGCCGGGTCGGATTCGGCGATCGCGTCGCCGGATTCGCTGCCGTGCGGCGACAGGCGGAAATCGGCGCCCAGGGTGCCGCCGTCGGGGTCCGAGACCTTCGCGTACAGGGTGACGTCACCGTCGCCCACGAGGGCGTCGGCCTGGCAGGAGGTGGCCGGGGAGGTGCTCAAGTCGGTGGGAACCGCCGGCGGATTGTCCTGCGTCGCGGCCAACGCCGCGGTCGGCTGGACGATCCCCGCCGCTGCTATCAGCAAGCCGAGCGCTGTCGTTGCTGTGACGGCACGTCCGGGGCGGGGTCTGTTCGAGGAGGACGAGTCCACGAAGTCGTCGCCTTTCCGAGGGGGCCGGATGGCCCCGAGTGGAGTCAAGTTACGGCATGGATCAAGGAGGTTCGCGGGGGCCCCGACGGACTCCGCCCTGGTCACGTCGGCAGCCCGCCGATGAACTCCCCATGTGGCCGACGGCCTGATCGATCCCGGTGAAACCGACATGCGGCCACGGGGATGACGTCGGTCAAGGGTTGCTCATGCTGTAACGAAGTCCCTGTTCAGGGATGCCGAGAGCCCGCCGTCATGTCCCGCGCCACCCGGCCGTGCACAAGCAGCTCTCACCGGCGCATGAGCGCGGCGGATTCGCAAGGTCAGTACGCGTGAGCAGCGGTGACCTCTGCGGAGCGGGCCAGGGCCTGTTGGGCGTCCGAACCGCGCAGCGCCAGCAGGGTGAGGGCCAGTGCGTCGACCACGACGAGATGAGCGAGGCGCCCTGCCACGGCTTCGAGGCCGAGAGTGAGGTCCTGGCCGCCGGCAAGTAGCGTGCACTGGCTGGTCTCGGTCAGCGGCGAACGGGCGTAGCTGGTGAGCGAGATGACGGTGGCTCCGCGCGTGTGGGCGCGTCGGGCGGCGTCCACGGTGGTTCGGGTGGCGCCGGTGTGGCTGACGGCCAGGCAGACGGCGTCCGAGGGGAGCAGCGAGGCGGCCACCTCGGCGGTGAGTGGGTCGGTGGGGGCGTCGACGGCGCATCCCAGGGCCCTGAGGCGGTAGGCCGCGTCGGTGGCCACCGCGGTGGACAGGCCGGCACCGACGACCAGGATCCGGCTCGCGCCGTGCAACGCCTCGGCAGCAGTGCGCAGGTCGTCGGGAGAGACTGTCGCGGACAGCCCGTCCAGGGCCTCGCGTGCCGCTTGCACGGTGTCGGCCAACGCGCGGGAGGTGGGATCGGCGCCTTCCGGCGTGGTGGGCCGGGGCGCCTCCCGGGCTGCCGTGATCTTCACCTCCTGATAGCCGCGGAAGCCCAGCCGCTGACAGGCGCGGACCACGGAGGAGGGCGCTGTGTGCGCCATCGCGGCGACGTCGCTCACGCTCAGCCGCACCAGTTCAGGTCCCTGATCGAGCAGGACCTGAGCGACCCTTGCCTCCGCGTCGCGCAGTTGCGGCAGCCGGGCGCGTACGTGGGCGGCGAGATTCCGCACGTCAACAGCCCGTGCGCCGGCAGAAGCACTTCCGATCGGGGAATCATCTTCCATTCCTGTAGCATACTGCGGAATTCAATTCCCTGACGCTTCAGCTTCTGGAACGGTCGACGCTCATGAATGTGTTCATGCAAGCCGGCACTGCCGTACCCGTAGTGGTGCTGACCGCAGCGGTGCTGCACGCCGTGTGGAACGCACTGGCGCACGCGATTCCGAACAAGCTCGCCGGCTTCACGCTGATCAACCTCGTCTTCGTCGGCGTCAGCGCGATCTGGGTCTGTTTCACCCCGCTCCCTGGCTCTGCCGCGTGGCCGTTCATCGCGGCGTCAGCCGTGCTCCAGGTCGCCTATCAGACGCTGCTGCTCCAGGCCTACAGGCTCGGTGACTTCGGTCAGATGTACCCGGTGGCGCGCGGCGTCGCACCCCTGCTGGTCGCCGTCCTCTCGGTGAGCGTTCTCGGCCAGGAGCTGTCAGCCCCCGAACTCACCGGAGTCCTGATCATTTCCGCCGGGCTGGTCGCCCTGGCCCTGGCGGACGGCTTGCCGGACCGTGCCCAGTTGCCGGCACTGACGGCTGCCCTCGGCACCGGCGTCATGATCGCCTCATACACAATCGTCGACGGCACGGGCGTACGGCGCTCAGACAGCGTCTTCGGCTACATAGCCTGGAGTTTCCTGCTGCAGGGCATGCTCTTCTGCGCCGGTGCCTTCGTGCTGGGCGGGCGCCGCCTGTCAGCCCGGCTGCGCGCCGCCCCGATGCGCGGACTGACTGGTGGGGTGCTCTCACTGACCGCGTACGCACTGGTGGTATGGGCGCAGGACCACGGCGACCTGGCGTCCGTCGCCGCACTCCGCGAGACAAGCATTGTCATCGCCGCGCTGCTCGGTACCGTGCTCTTCCGCGAGCGACTGGGCGGCCGACGGCTGGCCGCGAGCGTCACCGTGGTGGCCGGCATCGCCGTGCTCCAGCTCGCGCACACCTGAACGTCCGAGCCGACTGGCCGCCCGCACCGACCTCGGAGAACGCGTCCAACACGCCCATGCCGAGCTATCGGTGACGGGCTTGTGCCGGGGCTGTCTGAGCTGGTGCTCGACCCTGCGCGAGTCCTCTTTCACCTCGGGGCCGGCTTCCCGTGCTGACGGCTGCGGCACCCGCCGGTGATCGCACGGGTGCCGGGGGTGTCAGCGGGTGGCGTGGTGGCTGAGAACCGCGTGGGGGTCGCCGCTGCCGGGAGTCGGGTGCGGGTCCGTGTGCACGGTGGCCGCGGTCAGCCGGGGTACCGCATGCATCAAGGCGTGTTCGGCTTCGACAGCGATGGCGTGCGCCCGGGCGACACTCAGCCGCGGGTCGACGACGATGTCCGTCTCGGCTCGCAGGGAGTGGCCGATCCAGCGCATCCGTACCGAGCCGACATGCTCGACGCCCTCGACGGTGTGCAGGGCCCGCTCGGCGCGGTCGACCAGGGCGGGGTCGACGGAGTCCATCAGGCGCCGGTAGACCTCGCGGGCGGCGTCCTTGAGCACCATGAGGATCGCGGCGGTGATCAGCAGCCCGACGGCCGGGTCGGCCCAGCGCAGGCCGAGGGCGGCGCCGCCGGCGCCGAGGAGGACGGCGAGGGAGGTGAAGCCGTCGGTGCGGGCGTGCAGACCGTCGGCGACCAGCGCGGCGGAACCGATCCTGCGGCCGGTGCGGATGCGGTAGCGGGCCACCCACTCGTTGCCGATGAAGCCGGCCAGCGCGGCGAGGGCAACGGCCCACAGGTGGCTGACGTCGCGGGGGTGCAGCAGGCGGTCGACGGCCTCGTAGGCGGCCAGCGCGGAGGAGGCGGCTATGGTCAGCACGATGGCGATGCCGGCCAGGTCCTCGGCGCGACCGTATCCGTAGGTGTAGCGGCGATCGGCCGCCCGCCGCCCGATGACGAACGCGATGCCGAGCGGTACGGCGGTGAGCGCGTCGGCCGCGTTGTGGATGGTGTCGCCCAGCAGCGCGACCGACCCGGACACCGCCACGATCACCGCCTGGACCACGGTCGTCGCCCCGAGGACGGTGAGCGACAGCCACAGCGTGCGCATCCCCTCGCGGGAGGTCTCCATCGCGGAGTCGACCTTGTCCATGGCCTCATGGCTGTGCGGAGTGACCAGGTGAGCGAGCTGGTGCCGCACCTTCGACCACCGCCCGACGCCGTGCGGGTGTTCATGGCCGTGATCATGGCCGTGGCCGCCGTGGTGGTGGCCGTCGGCGTGAGCGTGCTGGTGCCCGGGCGGCTCGTGGGTGTGGGTCTGCTCGTTCACGGTGCACCTTTCGTGGACGGCCGGCTCGTCGAAGGTGGACGCCGGTGCTGCTGCTCCACCATTATGTGCACATGAACGCACGCATGCATCTGTCAGGTGCGCACCCCTCGCAACAAGCGGATGAGGGCGAGCGCCTCGCCGTCGCCGTGGAGGTCCTCGGCCTGCTGGCCGACCGCACCCGTCTGGCTCTGCTGCGGCGGCTCGGCGAGGGCGAGGCGGACGTCACGACGCTGACCGGGGCGACCGATGCCACTCGGACGTCGGTCAGCCAGCATCTGGCCCGGCTGCGCCTGGCCGGGCTCGTGACGACCCGGAAGGAGGGGCGCCGGGTCGTGTACGCCCTGCGCCACGGGCATCTGCGCCGTCTGGTCGACGAGGCACTGAACATCGCCGACCACCAGATCGGCCACCTGCCGCCCCACGACTGACGTCCCGCAACGAGGGGCGGGCCAAGAGGCCCTCGGCGGAGGCGGCGTGCCGCAGGGGGCGACGCGCGGAATGTCAGGTGTGGAGGGAAGGCAGGCCCCCGTATCCTTCGGGCAGGCGAACAGACTGCTGGGGGGAGGCGGGTTCCGTGGCGGACGACCAGGCCACCACCGTGAGCGTCGCCGGTCGGGCCGATGGCGGGTGCGGGCGCACGGACGCCCTGGGCTGCCGCCCCCGCATACCCGGCGCACCGGGCCGCGCCTCGTGAGCGCGGCAGCGGACGCCGCCCCGGCCGCCGAGTCCACCCGGCGGCTGCTGTTCGAGTACGTGCGGCCGCACCGCGGGATGCTGCTGCTCGGCGCCCTGCTGTCGCTGATCACCGGGGGCACCGGGCTCGCCCTTCCCCTGGTGACCCGCTCCCTCATCGGTGGCCTCGCGCACCACCGCTCCGTCAGCGCGGCGCTGCTCGGTATGTCGGCGCTGGTGGTGGCCAACGCGGCGATCGGCGCGCTGGGTTCCTACGTACTGCGGCGCACCGCCGAGTCGGTGGTGCTCGGCGCGCGGCGCACCCTGTCGTCGTATCTGCTGCGGCTGCGCGTCAGCGCGGTGGACGGCAGCGAGCCGGGCGACCTGATGGCCCGCGTCACCTCCGACACCACGCTGCTGCGCGAGGTCACCACCGAGTCGCTGGTGGGCCTCGGCACCGGCGGGCTCACTCTGGTCGCCACGCTGGTGATGATGGGTGTCGTCGACCCCGTGCTGCTCGGCGTGACCGTCGGCGTGCTGGGCGGGGCGGCCACGGTGATCGGGGTGATCGTGCCCCGTATCAACCGCGCCAGCCGGCAGGCGCAGGACGCGGTCGGCGCGATGGGCGCCTCGCTGGAACGCGTCCTCGGCGCGCTGCGCACCGTCAAGGCGTCCGGTGCCGAGCACCGCGAGGAGCGGGCCGTCCACGACGCGGCGGAGCGGTCCTGGCGGGAGAGCGTGCGGGCGGCCAAGTGGTCGGCCGCGGCGGGCAACACGGCGGGGCTGGCCCTGCAGATCGCCTTCATCACCGTGCTCGCGGTGGGCGGCGCCCGGGTGGCGACCGGCGCCATCGACGTCGGCACGCTGATCGCCTTCCTGCTGTACGTCTTCTATCTGATGTCGCCGATCCAGGAGGTCGTCGGCGCCGTCACGCAGTACCAGGCGGGAGCGGCCGCACTGGCCCGGATCCAGGAGGCGCTGCGCCTGCCCGCCGAACCGGCGGCCGAGCCCGCACCGCTTCCCGAACCCGGTGCCCGGCCCGCCGCGGTCGTCTTCGACGACGTCCGCTTCCGCTACGCGGACGATCTGCCCTACGTCCACCACGGCGTGAGCTTCGCGGTGCCCGCGCTCGGCATGACGGCCTTCGTCGGCCCGTCCGGCGCGGGCAAGACCACGCTGTTCTCGCTCATCGAGCGGTTCTACGACCCCACGTCGGGCCGTATCACCGTCGATGGCCGCGACCTCGCCGACTGGCCTCTGCCCGAACTGCGGTCGGCCATCGGCTATGTGGAGCAGGACGCCCCGGTGCTGTCCGGTTCCCTGCGCGACAACCTGCTGCTCGGCAACCCGGGCGCGGACGAGGCGGAGCTGACCCGCGTGCTGAAGACCACCCGCCTCGACGGCCTCGTCGCCCGCCTCCCCAAGGGCCTGGACACGCTGGTGGGACACCGTGGCACCAAGCTGTCGGGCGGCGAACGCCAGCGTGTCGCCATCGCCCGTGCCTTGTTGCGGCGCCCCCGCCTGCTGCTCCTGGACGAGGCCACCAGCCAGCTGGACGCGGTCAACGAGGCCGCGCTGCGCGACACGGTCACCGAGGTCGCCCGCGCCACGACGGTGCTGGTGGTCGCACACCGGCTGTCCACCGTCACCACGGCCGACCGGATCGTGGTCATGGACGCGGGCCGGGTCCGTGCCGTGGGCACCCACCGCGAACTCGTGACCCGCGACCCCCTCTACGCCGAGCTCGCCGCCACCCAGTTCCTGGCCTCCGGCTGAAGGCCGGGGGGCGTGGGAATGCTCAGGCTCCGGCGGCGGTCACCACGGCGTCCGTGGCGAAGCCGAGGAGCAGACCGAGGAGGACGCACCAGGTGGTGAGCGTCTTCAGATTGGCCTTGCGGGCCACGGCGAGCAGTTCGATGACGACGTAGAGGATGGAGCCGGCGGCCAGCCCCAGGAACGCGATGGAGAGAGTGTCGTTGACGAGGTGCTGGCCGACGAGGGTGCCGAGGAAGGTGGGTCCGCCGCCGATCAGGCCGAGCCAGAAGAGGGTGGCCCAGGTGGGGCGTTCGCCCTCGGCGGCGAGCGGGGCGACGATGCCGAAGCCCTCGGTGGCGTTGTGCAGGCCGAAGCCGATGATGAGCAGCACGGCGAGGGAGAGTTCGCCCTTGGCGGCGGAGTTGCCGATGGCCAGGCCCTCGGCGAAGTTGTGCAGGCCGATGCCGGTCGCGATCATCAGGGCGAGGGAGGCCGCCTGGCTGCGGGTCTTCGGCGCCAGCTCCGTCGCCGCGGCGGCGCCGGGACCGGCGGGACGCTGGGCGGCGGCTCGGCGGCGGGCGATCCAGGCGTCGTAGTACACCAGTCCGGCGAGTCCGGCGGTGAGTCCGGCGGCGAGGACGAGGCCGCCGGAGGCGACCGTCGCCCAGCGATGGTCACTCAGCGCTTCGTCGACCGGTTCCCAGGCGTGGGTGAGGACGTCCCAGACCAGGAAGACGAGGATGCCGATGGCTACGGCGTTCAGCCCGGCCCTCAGGCGGGGCGTCGGTGTGCGCAGCCGGCCGAGCGGGAGGCCGAGGTAGATGGTGAGGCCCGCGATGGCGCCGAGCAGGGCGATGTTGGCGCTGGACATGGGGAGAACTCCGGGTCGTGCTCTGGGGGCGGCCTGGTGGGGGCGGGCTGCCTGGGGACGACCACAGCATAGGTTAGGTGAGCCTTACCTATGGTTTCCTGTGCGGCGCTTGGGTGAATCTTGACGGACCCGTTGCCGGTCCGTGTTTCCGAGGGGTCCCACGAGCCGTCATTCCAGGCATCCCGTGAGCCGCTCGTAGGCGTGATGGGCGTCGCTGATCAGGTGCTCGGCCTCGGTGCGGGAGCCGCAGGCGACGACCTCGCCGACGGGCCGGCGCTGCAGGCGTGCCAGAACGGCGGCCCAGGCGTCGGCTTCGGCGTGCCAGCGGGGCAGGTCGTCGATGTCGACGAGGTCGATGAAGGAAGGGTCCTCGGCCACGCACAGCAGCGTGGGCGCGGCGGGCGCGGCCGGTGCCCCGGTCCGGTGCAGGACGCCCAGCGGCCAGGCGGGCACGGTGCTGCCGGCCAGGGCGGGTTCGGGCATCAGCACCAGGGCGTCCAGCGGCAACCCGTCGGCGTCCAGGGTGTCGGGGATTCTTCCGTGTCCGACCGGCCAGCCCGTCGAGGTGAGGCGGCCGGAGGCTCCGTCGTCGGACGTTCGGATGGTGGAGGAAGCGGTGGCGTCGATGTCGACGGTGATCCGGGGCATGGCCCTGACCTCCTCAGACGTGAGCGTGGTCAGCGGGTGGACGCCATCGGCACCGCGGCTGGGCGGTTGGCGGCAGGCCCATCGCCGGATACGAGCAGTCTCCTGCCGGGCGGCCGCCGCGGCAACCAGGCGGGGCCCACGATGACCTTGTCCGCTTCCGCATCACCGGTGGATGCCCGGAATGGATCGAGGAGCACACTGGAAGGGCACACCCACTGATCTCGCCAGTGGTTGCGGCCGCCCCGCGGAGGACCTACGACATGGAGGACGACGTGGAGTTCATGGTGACCGTGGAGATCCCCCAGGGATCCCGCAACAAGTACGAGATGGACCACGCGCTGCACCGCATCCGTCTGGACCGTCTGCTGTTCACCTCCACCAAGTACCCGGCGGACTACGGCTACATCGACGGCACCCTCGGCCGCGACGGCGACCCGCTGGACGCGCTCGTCCTGACCGGCGAACCCACCTTCCCCGGCTGCACCATCGAGTGCCGGGCCATCGGCATGTTCTGCATGAAGGACGAACAGGGCCCCGACGAAAAGGTGCTGTGCGTCCCCGCGCACGACCCGCGCTACGCGAACCTGCGGGACATCGGTGACATCGCCGAGTTCGACCGGCTGGAGATCACCCACTTCTTCGAGGTCTACAAGGACCTGGAGCCCGGCAAGTCCGTCGAAGGCTCTCACTGGGAGGGCCGGGACGCGGCGTACGAGGAGATCGAAGCCTCCCGGCGGCGCGCAGTCCCGGGCGAACGGCCGTGAGCCGTCCCGGCCATGCGACAGGGTGCGTCACGGCAGTGCCTCGCCGGAGCCGGCCTCGACCGCCGGCGAGGGCCAACGCCCTTGTGTCAGCGCTGGCTGCCCCTGGTGACCAGCAGCAACACCACCGCCAGGGCCTGGATGGCGACAACCACCGTGATCAGCACGGGAATCGAGTAGCCGTACAGCCCGCCGGTCAGCGCGCCCCCGGCCAGACTCGCCGCGCCGACCACACCGGCGAACAGGCCGTAGGCGGTGGCGCGCCGCCCGCTGGGCACCAGGTCCGCGACCGTGGCGCGCAGGGTGGACTCCTGGATGCCCATGGCCGCGCCCCAGACCAGCGACCCGGCCACCGCGACGGCGACCGTGTCGGTGAACGCCAGCGCCACCACGCCCGCCGTGAGGACGGGCAGGGCGATCAGCACGCGTGGGCCGTACCGGTCGTACAGCCATCCGGTGGCCAGCGCGGCGACCGCGTCCACGGCCATGGCCGCCGCGTACAGCACCGGCACCCACGCGGTGGACAGCAGATGGCGCTGGACCAGGTGGTAGGAGAGCACGCCGAAGGTCGCGAACCCGCTCGTGGTGGCCGCGGTGAACGCTGCGTAGGTCCAGAACGCCCTCGGCAGGCGCACGTCCTGGCCGTCGGGCGTCGTGGGTGCTGCGGCCGTGACCTCGCGTTCGTAGGCTTCCGGGTCCGGCACCCGAGCCCGCAGCCAGAACAGCAGCAGCAGTACGGCGATGCCGGGCACGGCGAGCACACCGAGCGCGGGCCCGTAGGCGTTCCCGGTCAGCGCGAGCACGCCCGCCACCAGCAGCGGGCCGACGAGGGCGCCGATCTGGTCCATCGCCTCATGGACGGCGAAGCCGCGGCCCCGCCCGGTGGCGGCGGTGGCATGCGACAGCAGGGTGTCCTTCGCCGGTGAGCGCACCGCCTTGCCGACCCGCTCGGCGATCACCAGCGCGCACGCGGCCCACAGCACCCCGGCGACGCCCAGCAGCGGGACGGAGACGACCGTCAGGGCGTACCCGGCGATCGCCAGGCCCCAGAAGCGGTGCGTGCGGTCGGCCAGCGGGCCGGAGACCAGCCGCAGTCCCAGCGCCGCCGCCTCACCGGCGCCGGTGACCACGCCCACGACAAGGGCGGACGCGCCCAGCGAGGCGAGCAGCGGGCCCGTGATCGAACGGGCGCCCTCGTACACGAAATCGGCGAGCAGACTGACCGTGCCGAACCAGACCACGAACCGCCACGGCCCCATCCGCACCGACGGCCGGTCCGCCTCCCGCCCTTCGGACACCGGATGATTCATCCCCACAGCGCCTCCGCAGCCGACACCCCGACGAACGCGGCCCCCGGGCCGGCCACCACGCCGGCGCCGCGTACCTCGCAAACGTACTCAACGCGCCCAGGACTCCGGTACCGAAGAACCGCCGCACGGGCCGGCGCGCCGCCCACACATCGGGGCCCGGTACCCTCGCCACAGCCCGCCGTCCACGGGCGGTGGGGGCAGCCCGGCCTCCTCTCCGCCCACCCGGGGGAGCCGCACATGATCCGTCGCCTCGGCCCGCGAGCCGTGCCGGGCCTCGTCGCCGGCCTGGTCGCCGCCTTCGCCGCCGCCGTGTCCGGTGTGCTGCTCACCGGTGGCAGCCGACCACCCGAAGTGGCGCTTCCCCTCCATCCGGTGGCCCGGATCCACCTGCCGGGCGACAGCTCCCGATTCGACTACGCCGCCCTCGACCCCGGCCGCGGGCTCCTGTTCATCGCTCACCTGGGCGCGAGTCAGGTCATCGAGGTGGACGTCCGTGCGGACCGCGTCGTACGGACCATCGACGGGCTGCCCGGCGTCCACGGCATACTGGTCGTCCCCTCCCGCCACCGGGTGTACGCCACCGCCACGGACGCCGACCAGGTGGCCGCCATCGACGAGACCACGGGCACCGTTGTGCACCGCGGCCCCACCGGCGACTACCCCGACGGAATGGCCTACGACCCCGTGCACGGCACCGTCTGGGCGACCAACGAGTCGGGCGGCTCGGAGACCGTCGTCGACGCCGCCACCGGAGCGGCCCGCGGCACCGTTCCCCTCGGCGGCGAGGCCGGCAACGTCGCCTACGACCCCGCCACCCGCCGGATGCTCGTCGACGTCCAGACCCGCGACCAGCTCGCCGTCATCGACCCGGCCACCCTCCACATCACCCGCCGCGTCCCGCTGCCCGGCTGCGACCACGACCACGGGCTCATCCTCGCCCCCGCCGACCGGCTGGCCTTCGTCGCCTGCGACGGCAACGCCCGCCTCCTCACCGTCGACCTGACCACCTTTCACGTCACCGGGTCCGACCAGGTCGGCCAGGACCCCGACGTCCTCGCCTACGACCCCTCCGCCCGCCACCTCTACGTCGCCGCCGAGTCCGGCTGGGTCACCACCGCGGACAACCGCGGCCGGCACCTGACCGTCACCGGCCGCTCCCACCTGGCCGACGGCGCCCACGTCGTCGCCGTCGATCCCACCACCCACCGCAGCTACTACCCCGTCGCCCACGGCTCCGACGGGCATCCGGCCCTCCTCGTCTACCGGCCGGCGTCTCCCTGAGGTGCCGACTCCTCGGGTGCGGTGCCGGCCTCTTGCCGACGCAGCACGGTCGGCTGCGAGAATGCTCCGATGAGTGCCGAGACCGCTTATCACGGTGCGATGGGCGAACAGTTCGCCTCGCAGGCCACGGACAGCGCGTACCACGCGCATACGGATCGACCGGCCATGCTGCGGCTCGCCGGTGAGGTGACCGGACTTCGGGTCCTGGATCTCGGCTGTGGGGCCGGCCACTACGCCGCGGAGTTCCTGGAACGGGGAGCCGCCCGGGTCGTCGGGGTCGACGGGAGCGAGAGCCTCCTGCACGCCGCGCGGGAGCGGCTCGGGGCGGATGCCGTCCTGCACCATCACGATCTGGAGGAGCCGCTGGCCTTTCTGGCGGACGAGTCGTTCGACCTGGTCGCCATGGCTCTCGTCTATCACCACATCGACGCGCGCGGACAACTGCTCGCCGAAATCCGGCGCGTCCTGCGGCCGGGTGGCACCCTGCTCGTGTCCACGACGCATCCCACCGGCGACTGGGGCTACTTCGGCGGCTCCTACTTCGCTCACGAACGCGTCGAGCTGCCCTTCGGCAACGGATTCTCCCTCAGCTACTGGAGGATGACGCTGGAGCGGTTCCTCGGTGAGCTCTTGGGGGCCGGGTTCCTGCTGGAGGCGCTGGAGGAGCCGCGAGCGCGGGATGCGGCCCGGTCGGCCGATCCGCGTCGCTACGAGAAGACCCACCAACAGCCGCACTTCCTGGCCGTCAGGCTCCGTCGCCCCTGACGGTCGTGGCAAAACCGCCCCATCGTGATCGCTCGTCGGCGTAGGGCCGACGCGGGCGAGCGGGAGAGCGGCCGCCCCCACGGACGTGGTCAGGCCGGCGCCGGGTGTGAGGGCGGCCAGGGCCGGGACGGAATGCGGCGATCCCGTCCCGAACACGGGCCACGGGGCGTCCCGGTGGGGGACCCCGCGACCGCGTTGCCGACCTTCACCGGCCAGACCCGCCGCGTCCTGACCGTCGCACTCTTCGCGCTCACCGCGGCCACCGGACTGCTCCCGCGCTCGGCCGAACCCTCCACCACCCTCATCGCCGACGTCCACCACCCCACCACCCGTCTCTGGCTCGCGCCGCTCCTGCTCGGTATCGGACCCGCCGCGGTCACCCCCTACTGGCTCACGCTCGGCTGTCCACCGCCCTGCCGCACATGGTGACCGGGCCGCCCCTCGCCACGGGCCAGAACCTCCTCGCCCTCGTCCGGGCCACTGCGCACCCCGGCTCCCTGGCCGAGAGCATGGCACTGGGCCTGCTGGCCGCCGCAGCCATCGGCGCCGGCCGGGACCTACGGCGCTCGGGCCGGGAGAGTTGACCTTGCCCCCAGGGGCAGGGTTTACGCTGCGACGGGCTGCCGGGGAGGCGGGGCACGGCGGGCCCCGACCGTCACCGACACGTCTGCCGACCCGCCGATCCTGGAGTCAGTGTGTCCGACATGAACGCCGTGGCCCTGCGCGGTGCCACCCTCCACTACGACGACCTCGGGCCCTCGGCCGGGCTGCCGGTCCTGCTGATCCACGGGCACCCCTTCGACCGCACGCTGTGGGCACCCCAGGCCAGGGCGCTGACCGAAGCGGGATACCGGGTCATCACCCCCGATCTGCGCGGGTACGGCCGCAGCAGCGTCACCCGTGGCAAGGTCTTCCTCTCCGACTTCGCCGACGACCTCGCCGCGCTCCTCGACCACTTGGAGATCGAGCGCGCGGTGGTCGGCGGCGTGTCCATGGGCGGCCAGATCACCATGGAGTTCCGGCGCCGCCACCCGCAGCGGGTGCACGCCCTCGTCCTGTCCGACACCTCCTCCCCCGCCGAGACCGACGAGGGGAGGGCGTTCCGCAACCGGCTGGCCGACCGGCTCCTCGCCGAGGGGATGGACGGCTACGCGGGTGAGGTGATCGACAAGATGCTCGCGCCGTACAACGTCGCCGCGATGCCCGATGTCGCGGAGCGCGTCCTGGGCATGATGCGCGCCACCGACCCCCACGGCGCGGCGGCGGCACTGCGGGGGCGGGCTGAACGACCGGACTACGGGGACACGTTGGCCGCCGTACGGGAACCGGTTCTGATCGTCGTCGGCGCGGACGACGTCTACACGCCGGTCGCGGACGCCGAGGCGATCCACCGCCTCGTCCCCCACGCGACCGTCGTCGTCATCGAGAAGGCAGGGCATCTGCCCGGCGCCGAACAGCCCGAGCGCTTCAACTCGGCCCTGCTGGACTTCCTCACCACACAGGTGGCCACCGAGGGGTGACGTGCGCACCGGGCATGCCCCGGAAGACAGTAGCCATGTACGCGCTGGTCGCGTCCCTGTAGCACCGGCCTGGTCGAGCGCACCCGGGATGCCGCCGACCCGCGCGCCGTACGGCTCGAACTCACAGAGCAGGGCCGTGAGGTCACCCGGAAGGCGATCGATGTCGTCCAAGGGCTGTTGCGGCAGCTGCTGGCACCGCTCGGCGGTCCCGGCAGTCCGCGCGCACGGGAGTTCACCCGGGAGTGGACGGTCCTGCTCGACGCACCGCTTGATCCGTTCGGCACCACCGATCTCGAGACGGAGCAGCCATGACCACCACCGCGCCCCTGGTCGACGGCGTCACCGGCGCACTGAAGGTCCCCGCGGCGGACGCTCACGGGACGGCCGGCGAGCCGATCGCCGCCGGGCTGCTCGGCGCGGCGGAGGGGTCCCGCATCGGCATCACCGACGCGGGCCGGAGGGTGTACGCCGAGTCCTCGGCCGAGACGGCACCGCTGACGGCGCGGATCTACGCCGGCATCTCCGAGGAGGACCGCGCCGTGACCGGCCGGGTGCTGACCCTGATCACCGAACGCGCCGACGCGGAGCCGGCCGCGCTGGAGGCCCGACAGGGTTAGTGGAATATTGAACAAACGCGTTCCGTTGTGGCCGTCCAAGGAGGTCACGAGTGGAGACGCAAGTGGAGACCACGTACTACGACCACGGCACACCGGACGAGCGCTGGGAGCGCGCGCGGCAGTTCTTCGACGCCAGGGACTACGCGGGCGCGGCGCGGGTGCTGACCGGGCTGGTCGAGGAGGTGCCGGAGCAGACCGGACCCCGGCTGTTGCTGGCCCGCGCCTACTACCACTCGGCCCAACTGAGCCGCGCCGAAGCGGAGTTGCGGATCATCGTCGAGCGTGACCCGGTGGAGCACTACGCCCGGCTGATGCTGGGCCGTACGCTCCAGCGGCAGGCCCGGCACGAGGAGGCGGAGCCGCATCTGCGGATCGCCTCGGCGCTCGCGGGCGACTTCCCGCAGGAGTGAGCCGCAGCGGTGAGCGGCGGGGCGGGGGCCCGGTTCCCGGCAGGGGGCCGGGCCCTCGGCATGTCTCAGGCGGACGCGCACCGTGCGGGTGACCACCCAGTGGCTCTTGCCCAGCCGCCGGACGCGGCTGAAGCCCCGGCTCTCGAACAGCGCCACCGTGCCGTTGTGCAGGAAGGACGCGGACACCCGGGCACCCTCGGTGTCCTGCGGGAAGCTCTCCACCGTGCCGCCGCCCGGCCGGGTGATCCCGCGCAGGGCGCCGTCGAGCGCGGCCGGGGCCACACCCGTGCGGCGCCGGGCGCGATGCACGAAGAAGCAGGTGATCCGCCAGTCGGGCGGGGCCGGGGCGGCCGCCTCGTAGGCGCGGCGGTGTTTGATCCTGGGCAGTTCGGCGGGCGGGCCGAACTGGCACCAGCCGACGCAGTCGGGGCCGTCGTACACCAGGGCCGCGTGTGCCCTGCCCTCGCGGACCCGCGCCTCCTTCTCCGCCCGGTTCTGCTCGGGCGTCCTGGTGCGGCCGACGCCCTCCTCGTGGAACGCCATGCACCAGCAGCCGCCCCAGACCCCGTCGTGCTCGGCCACGAGCCGGGCGAAGTCGGGCCAGGTGTCCGGCGTCAGGGGCCGTACCGAGAACGCCATCCGTGTCCTCCGGGTCGGAGCGGGGCCGTGGTCGCGCAAGTTCGTCGTGCGGTACGGCACCCCGTGCCCGGGGGCCGGACCAGTCGTCCGGCGGGGGGTGCCGGGCGGACAGCGGCGGCTCCAGCGGCAGCAAGACGAAGACCGCCATGGGCCGTCAGTCTTCCCTAGGGCCCTCCTCCGTGTCCGCGAACCGAGGCAGACCGGCGGGAGATGACGTCCTTGGCCGGCGGCCGGGTCGGGCGAGGTCGCCGCCGCTGCCCCACCCGGGCCGCGGTGACCGGCGCGCCGGGCCACGCTCCTTCACGGCGCCCTGACCAGGTGCACCCGTCGGCGGCCCGTTGGCATGGCATGCTGGCGCGATGGCCCCTCTCCGTGATCACGCGCCGCTCGCCGAGCGGGTCGAGGAACTCCTCGCCGCCGGCGGCCCCTTGCCCATCGTCGCCGCCGGGCAGCCGGTGCTGCGGCGCGGCACCGAGCCGTACGACGGTCAGCTCGGCCCCGCCCTGCTGGCCCGTTTCGTCCAGGCCCTGCGCGTCACCATGCACGCCGCGCCCGGCGTGGGCCTCGCCGCACCGCAGGTCGGCGTGCCGCTGAGGATCGCGGTCATGGAGGACCCGGCGCCGGTGCCCGAGGAGGTCGCGGTGGCCCGGGGCCGGGTGCCGCAGCCCTTCCGTGTCCTGGTCAACCCGGTGTACGAGCCGGTCGGCACCGCTCGTGCCGCGTTCTTCGAGGGCTGTCTGAGCGTGCCGGGCTGGCAGGCGGTGGTGGCCCGGCACGCCGAGGTGCGGCTGCGCACCGAGGACGAGCACGGGCGCGCGCTGCACGAGGTGTTCACCGGGTGGCCCGCCCGGATCGTCCAGCACGAGACGGACCACCTGGACGGCACCCTCTACCTGGACCGCGCCGAACCGCGCTCGCTGTCCACGAACGAGGCGGTCGCCGCGCTGTGGAACCGGCCGACACCCGAGGCGGCGGCCGAGGCACTCGGCTTCGAGCTGCCGTAACGTCCTTCAACCATTGGTCATTTGTCCCGGTAGGCCTCCAGCAGCCGGAGCCACACCTCGCTCAGCGTGGGGTACGACGGGACGGCGTGCCAGAGGCGGCCGACCGGGACCCGGCCGGCGACGGCGACGGTCGCCGAGTGGATGAGCTCGCCGACGCCGGGGCCGACGAAGGTGACGCCGCGCAGGATCTCCTCCTCCAGGTCGACCACCATGCGGGCGCGGCCCTTGTAGCCGTCGCCGTACAGGCCCGCGCCCGCGACGGCGGAGAACTCGACGTCGACGGCGCGGACGCGGTGGCCGGCCTGTTCGGCCTCGGCGAGGGAGAGGCCGACCGCGGCGGCCTCGGGGTCGGTGAACACCACCTGGGGTACGGCGTGGTGGTCGGCGGTGGCCGTGTGCGCGCCCCAGGACTCGTCCTGCACGGTGTCACCGGCCGCGCGGGCGGCGATGGCGGCGCCGGCGACACGGGCCTGGTACTTGCCCTGGTGGGTGAGGAGGGCGCGGTGGTTGACGTCGCCGACCGCGTAGAGCCAGTCGGTACCGGTGACGCGGAGGGTGTCGTCGACGTCCAGCCAGGAGCCGGGTTCCAGGCCGACGGTGTCGAGGCCGATGTCGTCGGTGTGCGGGATCCGGCCGGTGGCGAAGAGGATCTCGTCGGCCTCGATCCGGTCGCCCGCGGCGGTGACGACCACGACCGTGCCGTTCTCGCGGGTGACGGACTCCACGGAGGTGCCGGTGCGGACGTCGGCGCCCGCCTCGGTGAGCGCCTCGGCGACCAGTTCCCCGGCGAACGGCTCCATGCGGTTGAGCAGCCCCTTGCCGCGCACCAGCAGGGTGACCCGGGAGCCGAGGGCCTGCCAGGCGGTGGCCATCTCGGTGGCGACGACACCGCCGCCGACGACGATCAGCCGGTCCGGGGCGGCCTTGGCGCTGGTCGCCTCGCGGCTGGTCCAGGGCTTCACCTCGGTGAGGCCGGGCAGGTCGGGCAGCTGGGCGCGGGTGCCGGTGGCGACGGCGACCGCGTGCCGGGCGGTGAGGGTGGTGACCGTGCCGTCGGGCGCCGTCACGGTGACCGTGCGGGGGCCGGCGAGCCGCCCGTGGCCGCGGTACAGGTCGGCGCCGATGCCGTCGAGCCAGCCGACCTGGCCGTCGTCCTTCCAGTGTGAGGCGTACGCGTCCCGGCGGGCGAGGACGGCCGGGGTGTCGAGCGGCCCTTGGACCGACTGGGCGAGGCCGGGCAGCCGGCGGGCGTCCGCCTGGGCGATGACCGGCCGGAGCAGTGCCTTGCTGGGCATGCACGCCCAGTACGAGCACTCTCCGCCGACCAGCTCGCTCTCCACGACCGCGGTGGTGAGGCCGGCCGCGCGGGTGCGGTCGGCGACGTTCTCCCCCACGGGCCCGGCCCCGAGCACCACGACGTCGTACGCGATGGATTCCGATTCCGTCGTTTCCGTCATGGGGTCAGTCTGCTGGGTGGTGTGCGCGACGGCCACATGGGTACGTGCGCCGAACACAGACGTGCACGTGTGGAATAGGCGGTCCGACGGCCGTGTTTCCGCCGTCGGCACACCCCACACCAGGAAGAGGGACCCACGCCATGAGCAGCACCGTGGAGCTGACCAAGGACAACTTCGACCAGACGGTCACCGACAACGACTTCGTTCTGATCGACTTCTGGGCTGCCTGGTGCGGGCCGTGCCGTCAGTTCGCACCCGTGTACGAGAAGGCCGCCGTGGACAACCCGGACCTGGTCTTCGGCAAGGTGGACACCGAGGCCCAGCCGGAGCTGGCCGCGGCCTTCGGCATCCAGTCGATCCCGACGCTGATGATCGTGCGGGACAAGGTCGCCGTCTTCGCCCAGCCGGGCGCCCTGCCCGAGGCCGCGCTGACGGACCTCATCGGGCAGGCCCGGAAGCTGGACATGGACGAGGTCCGCAAGAGCATCGCCGCCCAGGAGGCCCAGGGCGGCACCGCCCAGTAGCCCCTGGCACGGGTGCGGCTGCCCCTAGAAGGGGTACGGCGCCACGTCGCCGCGTACGGTCGTCCAGCGCAGCTCGGTGAAGGCGTCCAGATTGGCCTCGCCGCCGAAGCGGGCGCCGGTGCCGGACGCGGCGACGCCGCCGAAGGGGGCCACCGCCTCGTCGTTCACGGTCTGGTCGTTGACGTGGACGATGCCGGTGGGGATTCGCTCGGCCAGGTCGAGGGCCCGCGCGGTGTCCCGGCTGACGATGCCGAGGGAGAGGCCGTACGGGCTGTCCGCGGCGAGCGCCGCCGCCTCCTCGGCGGTGGTGAAGGAGCGGACCGGCGCGACCGGCCCGAAGACCTCCTCGGTGTAGGCCGGAGTGTCGTCGCCCGCGTCGGCCAGCACGGTCGGCCGGTAGAAGAGCTGTTCGTGGGTGCCGCCCGCGGCGAGTTTCGCGCCGCGGGCGATGCTCGTGCGCACCAGCCCGTCGATCTTGGCGAGTTGTCCCGCGTCGATGACCGGGCCGAGGTGGACCTGCTCGCGGTGGGGGTCGCCGACGGCCAGCGAGTCGGCCTTGGCGGCGAGCCGTTCGACGTACTCGTCGTAGAGCGAGGCGTGTACGAGATGCCGCCCGGTCGTCATGCAGATCTGGCCCTGGTGGAAGAACGAGCCCCAGGCCGCCGTGGAGATCACGGCGTCGAGGTCGGCGTCCGCGAGGACGATCAGGGCCGAGTTCCCGCCGAGTTCGAGGTGGGCCCGCTTCAGCTGGCGGCCGGCCGCCTCGCCGACGGCGCGGCCCGCCGCGGTGGAGCCGGTGAAGGAGATCACGGGGACGAGCGGGTCCTCCACCAGCGCCCGGCCCGTCTCCGCGCCGCCGGGCAGTACGTGCAGCAGATCCTCGGGCAGGCCGGCGGCCGCGAGGACGGCGGCGAGGGCGAGGCCGCCGCAGACGGCGGTGCGCGGATCCGGCTTGAGGACCACGGCGTTGCCGAGCGCCAGGGCCGGCGCGACGGAGCGGATGGACAGGATGAGCGGCGCGTTGAACGGGGAGATCACGCCCACCACGCCGACCGGGACCCGGCGGGTGTACGACAGCCGGGGCGCCTCGCTGGGCAGTACCTGGCCGGTCGGACGGGAGGCGAGGGCGGCGGCCTCGTAGCACTCCTGGGCGGCCACGTGGAGCTCGAAGTCCGCCTTGCCCGGGATGGATCCGGACTCGCGCACGAGCCACTCGCGCAACTCGTCGGCGTGCCCGGTGAACAGGTCCCCCGCCCTGCGCAGCACCTGGGCCCGCTGGAAGTGCGGCGTGCGGACCCAGTCGGCCTGGGCGGCGCGGGCGAGCCGCGCCGCGTGGCCGACATCCTCGGGGGCCGCGAGGGTGACGGTGCCGAGCGCGTCGCCGGTGGCGGGCTCGGTGACGGTGTGGGCGGGTCCGGCCAGGCTGCGGTCCTGCCAGGTCTTCGGGTCGAGCAGCGGCATACGGCTCTCCGATCGATCGCCGGGCGGCACGGAACTCCCGCCTCGACGCCATTTGGTTGAGCGCGAAACTACATCGCGGTGACGCCTCTCCGGAACCCCGTCACCACCGGGAGGTGTACCCGGCCGGCGTCATCCGCGCTCCGGCTCCCACCGATGCCCCACCGTCAGGTGGACTCGCGCTGGACCACCGAGGCTCCCAGGACCCTGTGCACCTCCGGCTCGGCCCCGGGGTCGCGGACCACCCGGTCGACCAGTTCGGCGAGGTCGCGGCCCGAGGGCAGTTCGACGTGCACCGTGCTGAGCCGGGGCCGCAGCAGCCGGCCGAGCATCAGGTCGTCGGCGCCGATGACGGCCACGTCCTCGGGGATGCGCACCCCCGCGTCCTGCAGGGCGCGCATCAGGAGCATCGCGTACTCGTCGTTGTAGGCGAACACCGCGTCAAGGTCCGACTCCCGCAGGTGTACGGCCAGTTGCGCGGCCGACTCCTCGGTGTACGCGAGCGGCAGCCCGGTGACGATGGCGTCCGTGCCGTGCAGCGCCTGGCGCACACCGGCGAGCCGGGGGCGGGAGTAGGCCTCCAGGCCGGACTCCTCGGGCACCACCGCACCGATCCGGCGCCGGCCCCGGGCGTACAGATGGGCGCCGGCGCATGCGCCGACGGCCTCGTGGTCCATGAGCAGGGCGTGCGCGCCGTCGACGCGTTCGGGACCGAGGGTGAGCACGGCCCGGGCACCCGAGCGCTTGAGCACCCCGACGCCCTGCGACCCGAGTCCCGCGCCGGGCACCAGGACGGCGACCGGCCGCAACTCCGCCCAGGCGCGGGCGGCTTCGTCACCCTGGAGGCCGACGGTGCCGTACTGCACGACGGTGTAGTCGAGCCGGCCGAGCTCCCACTGCAGCTCGTTGAGGAACCTGCTGTAGAGCGGGCCCACCGGGATCGCGGGGGCGGGCATGAGGACCATACGGCTGTGCCCGGCGCGCAGACTGCGGGCGGCGGCGTGGGGGACGTACCCCAGTTCCCGCGCGGCCTCGCGCACGCGGCGGCGCGTCGGTTCGCTGATCCGTACGGCGCTGGTGTTGTTGAGGACGTAGGACACGGTCGCGCGCGAGACGCCCGCCAGGCGGGCCACATCGGCACTCGTGGGCGTGTTCGGTATCTGCACCATGACAGACCGCATCCTGACAGAGGGGCGGGGGCCGGGAAGAGGCGGGGCGACGTGGTTCGGCTTTCGACGAAAAGGGCCAGGCGGTTTCTCGACTGAGCAGGAGGAGACGGCACGATCGTCGACGAACACGTTCGTCACGTACTTGTTCGTGCCGAACATGTTCGTTACCGTGGAGGCATGACCGCTGCTCCCCGCTCCCGCCGCGAGCGTCCCGCCAAGCCCGCCCTGACCCGGGAGGGCATCGTCACCGCCGCCGTCGCGATCCTGCGCGCGGAAGGACTGCGCAAGGTGACCATGCGGCGGCTGGCACAGGAGCTCGACACCGGTCCCGCCTCGCTGTACGTGTACGTCCGCAACACCGACGAACTGCACGCCGCCGTCCTGGACGAGCTGCTCGGCACGGTCGCCCCGGCCCCGGCGGAGGGCGACTGGCGGCAGCGGCTGGAGAAGGTGCTCACCGCCTACACCGCGATGCTCCTGGAGCATCCGAGCCTGGCCCGCTCGGCACTGACCGCGTGGCCGAGCGGCCCGAACTATCTGCGGCTCATCGAGACCCTGCTGGACCTGCTCCAGTCGGGCGGAGTACCGCGCGAACAGGCCGCGTGGGGCGTCGACCTGCTGTTGCAGCACGCCACCGCCACCGCCGCCGAGCACGCCGGAGAGGACTCCGCGGGCGACTGGCAGGCCCTGACCCGCGCCCTGCGCGAGGCGCCGGCCGACACCCATCCGCACATCGCCGCGAGCGCCGGGGCACTGCTCGCCGGCACCCCCGAGGCCCGTCTGTCCTGGGCCTTCCAGACCCTGATCAACGGCATCGAGCGCACCGCCGTACCCGACTGACCCGCCAGGAGGTCCCATGACCAGCCATCGCCCCCACCACCCGATCGCCGTCGTCGGCGCGGGGCTCGGCGGGCTCGCGCTCGCCCGTGTGCTGCACGTGCACGGCATCGAGGCCGCCCTCTTCGACCTGGACCCCGCGCCGACCGCCCGGACCCAGGGCGGCATGCTCGACATCCACGACGACTCCGGCCAGGAGGCGCTGCGGGCGGCCAGGCTGCACGAGGAGTTCCTGAAACGGGTCCACACCGGCGGCCAGGCCATGCGTGTCCTGGACCGGCACGCCACCGTCCGGCTCGCCGAGGACGACGACGGCGCCGGCGGCAGGCCCGAGATCGACCGGGGCGACCTGCGCGAGCTGCTGCTCGGCTCACTGCCCGGGAGCACGGTCCGCTGGGGTGCCAAGGTCACCGGAGCGCGCCCGCTGGGCGACGGCCGGCACGAGGTCACGCTCGCCAACGGCACCGGGTTCACCACGGACCTGCTGGTCGGCGCGGACGGCGCGTGGTCCCGGATCCGCCCGCTGCTCTCCCCCGCCCGGCCCTCGTACACGGGTGTGTCCTTCGTGGAGGCCGACCTGCGGGAGGCGGACCTGCGCCATCCGGCGAGCGCGGCGGTCGTGGGCGGCGGGATGCTCTTCGCGCTCGGCGCGGGCCGTGGCTTCCTCGCGCACCGCGAGACCGACGGCAGTCTGCATGTGTACGCGGCCGTCGAGGCGGCGGAGGACTGGCTGGACGGCATCGACTTCGGCGACACCGAGGCGGCGAAGGCGGCGGTACTGAAGGAGTTCGACGGCTGGGACGAGACCCTGCGGGCCCTGATCGGCGACGCGGACGGGGCGCTGGTGCCCCGGCGGATCCACGCCCTGCCGGTCGGCCACCGCTGGGACCGGGTGCCCGGGATCACCCTGCTCGGGGACGCGGCCCATCTGATGTCGCCGTTCGCGGGCGAGGGAGCCAATCTGGCGCTCCTCGACGGCGCCGAACTGGGCCTCGCACTGGCCGCGCACCCCGACGACACCGGGGCCGCGCTCACCGCCTACGAAGACCGGATGTTCCGGCGCGCGGAGGCGTCCGCGGCGGAGTCCGCGCAGAATGCCGCGCTCCTGTTCCGCGCCGACGTGCCACAGGGCCTGCTCGACCAGTTCGCACCCCGGAGCGGCTGACGGGCGCTGAGCGGAGCTGCCATGGGGGGATGTGGATCGGGGTTGCCATGGGTGGCGCCAAGCGGACGGCCGCCGCCCGGTGGGCGACTGCGGGTGGCCGAGCGGGGCTCAGCGGGGAGACCGGGCGCGGATCGCCGGCCCGGGCTCGGCCCGGTCGCCATGGAGTGGCCGGGCCCCGCGCCCGGCGGATCAACTGCGCGCGAATCGCCGCCCAGGACTCGGCGGAGTGGCCGCGTGAGGGGTGCGGGCGGGGTGTCGGGGAGGGCGCCGGGCGTCGAGTGCGGGCTCAGCTGGGGGCGCGCGTGCCGGTGACCCGGGCGACCAGGTCGATCCAGCCGGTCTCCAGCCGCTCCATGGGCATCCCGCACTGCCTGGTCTGGTGGTGGATCAGGGCCGGGTCGAGCGAGTTGAGCAGGGTCTGGGACAGCAGTTCGCAGTCTGCTTCCGGCACGATCTGCCGCAGCAGCATCGTCACGTGGGTGCGCAGCGCGGTGACCGCCGGGTGCGAGAACCGGCGGGTTGGTTCCGTCTGGGCGGCCAGATGCAGGTCGAGCTGCTCGACCCGGCGGTACAGCACCGCCACGCCGAACGCCCGCAGCCGCTCCAGGGGCAGCGCCCCGGGCCCCAGCGGCGGAGGCCCGCCCAGGAAGTCGGCCTGCAGCGTCCGGTCCGAGTGGTCGAGCAGCGCCATCAGCAGCCCCGTCCGGTCGCCGAACCGGCGGAAGACCGTGCCCTTGCCCACCTGGGCCGCCGCCGCGACCGCCTCCATGGTGACCCCGGCCACTCCGTGTTCCGCGATCAGCCGCGCGGCCGCCTCCAGCAGCCGGGCCCGGTTGCGCGCCGCGTCGGCACGCAGGCACGGCTCCTCGGGCCCCATGCCGACCTCGAGCAACTGAGGGACGTCAAGGGGTTCTTGAGGTGGCGGGAACGGCGGCAGAGCGCTGGACATGAAGCAAGCGTAAAGCATGGGGAACAAAACTGGACCGCGGTCCGGTTAAGGTGCTAGAAAACTAAGCGGACCTCGGTCCGGATCGTAACGGCGACGTTTCAGCCTCTTGGAGTTCCCATGTCTGTTCGCATCCTCGCGCTCGTCGGCAGCCTTCGTACCGGTTCGACCAACCGCCGGCTGGCCGAGGCCGCCGTCAAGCTCGCTCCGGAGGGCGCCGAGGTCGTGCTGTACGAAGGCCTGGCCGACGTCCCCTTCTACAACGAGGACATCGACGTCGAGGGCAGCGTCCCGGCCGCCGCCACCAAGCTGCGCGAGGCCGCGCAGGCCGCCGACGCCTTCCTGCTCTTCTCCCCCGAGTACAACGGCACCATCCCGGCCGTCCTGAAGAACGCCATCGACTGGCTGTCCCGCCCGTACGGCGCCGGCGCCTTCGGTGGCAAGCCGGTCGCCGTGATCGGCACGGCCTTCGGCCAGTACGGCGGCGTCTGGGCGCAGGACGAGGCCCGCAAGGCCGTGGGCATCGCCGGCGGCAAGGTCATCGAGGACATCAAGCTGTCCATCCCGGGCTCCCTGACCCGCTTCGCCGAGACCCACCCGGTCGACGACGCCGAGGTCGCCGCCCAGCTGACCGAGGTCGTCGCCCGTCTGCACGGGAACGTGGGCGAGACCGCGGCCGCCTGAGTCGTACTGAGTGGTACGCACCGTGAAGGGGCCGGACGCGTCCGGCCCCTTTTCGCGTTCGCGTGGCCCCTTTCCGCGTTCGCGTGGCTCAGTCGAGGCCAACCGGTCTCCACCGCCGGGGCCGCGAAGCCGCTCCATCCACGCCGAGGTCATGCCGAGCCGCGGGCACGGGCCGCCCGCAGCGTTCGCGCGCCTCACCACGAGCCCACCACCCGGCCGGCCCCGCGCCGCGCCCCCGCTCCCCTCAGCGCGTGCGCCGCTCCCTCAGTGCCCGACCAGGCGCTCCGCCAGCGCGCTGCGCCGATACAGCACCCGGCGGCCGTCCCGGGTGCGGGTCACCAGGCCCGTGGCGTCCAGGACCCGCAGGTGCTGGGAGACGGCGCTCGGGGTCACGCCGAGCCGGCGGGCGAGTTCCACCGTGGGCAGGGGTTCCGCGAGCAGCCGCAGCAGGGTGGTGCGGGGTGCGCCGAGCAGGGCGGTGAGCGCGGAGGCGTCGGGCGCCGGTTCCGGCTCCCACAGGGTGGCGGTGCCGCGCCCCGGGTAGGCGAGCATCGGCGGCGCGTCGGCGCTGATCGGGGGCGCCGGCTTGTGCGCGAACACCGAGGGGACCAGCCGCAGACCCCGTCCGGCGCCGTCGACCGCGTGCCGGCCGATCATCTTGTCGATGGTCAGGACGCCGCCCCGCCAGCCGAGGTTCGGATGCATACCGGCGAACAGCGACCGCGCGCCGCCGGTGGCCAGCAGCCCCGCGCGGTGCGTGATGTCGGTCTCCAGGACGAGCCGGATCCGGGGCCAGTGCGGCTGCAGGGCCGTCTGCCAGTAGCGGTGCAGCAACGAGCAGAGGGCGTCGAGGAGTTCGAGGACGGGGCCGTCGCCGGGTGCGCCGGCCCGCCGCAGCGCGCCCGGGAGCGGACGCGGGGCGTGCGCGGCGCGCAGGTCGCGTCGTACGACCTCCGGGGGCGTGGCCCGTACGACGGTCAGCTCCTCGTCCAGCGTGGCGGTGTAGCGGGTGGGCCGGGGCGTCAGGAAGTCGGGCAGGGCCAGGGTCGGACCGACCAGGGCCGCCAGCAGGGGCAGATCGGCGGGGTCGAGGGCGGCGAGCACGGTGCGGCGCCAGCCGCGGTGCAGAGGGTGCAGGGCGGGGGCCCGCAGAACCCGGAGGCTCTCCATCAGCTCGCCCAGCGGGGAGATCGCGAACCGGGTGTCGGCGAGGTCGTCGACCCCGAGCCGGAAGCTGATCATTAAGCCCCCGGCTACATCCTTCGCCAACCGCCCGCGCAGGGCGTGGACTTCGGCACATGACGGATCACCACACCGGGCAGCGTACCCCGCGGCTCGTTGCGCTGCTGGCGATGGCCTGCGGGGTCGCGGTCGGCAATGTGTACTTCCCGCAGGCCGTGGCCCCGCTCGTGGCGGCGGGTCTCGGCGCCTCCCCCGGCACGGCGGCCGGGGTGGTGACCGCGACCCAGTTCGGGTACGCGGCCGGCATCTTCCTGCTCGTCCCGCTCGGCGACCGGCTGCCGCCCCGCCCGTTGCTGGTCACCCTGCTCTGCCTGACGAGCCTCGGCCTGTGCGCCGCTGCCGCCGCGCCCGCGCTGCCGCCGCTGCTCGCGGCGAGCGTGCTGGTCGGCGCGAGTACGGTGATCGCCCCGCTGGCCGGCCCGCTGGCGGCCGGACTGGTCCCGCCGGAGCGGCGGGGCGTGGTCGGCGGCACGCTGCTGAGCGGGGCCCTCGCGGGCATGCTGCTGTCGCGCACGGCCGGCGGCGCCCTCGGCGACCGGCTGGGCTGGCGGGCACCGTACGCCCTGGCGGCGCTGCTCTCCCTCGCGGTGGCGTTGCTCCTGGCCCGCGCGCTCCCGAGCACGGCGGCGCCGTCCCGGCTGCGCTACCCGCGGCTGCTGACCGAGCCCGTTCGCCTCCTGTTCGCCGAACCGGCCCTGCGCCGCTCCTCCTTCTACCAGGCGACGGTGTTCGCCGGGTTCTCCGCGGTGTGGACCGGGGTTGCGCTGCTGCTGACGGGCCCGGTGTACGGCCTCGGCACGGACGCGGTCGGTCTGCTCGCGCTGGTCAACGCGGTGACGATGCTCATCACTCCGGTCGCGGGCCGGCTGGTGGACCGGCGCGGTGCCGACCCGGTGAACCTGGTCTGCTTCCTGCTGGTCCTCGCGTCCGCCGCGATCCTCGCCCTCGGGGGCCTCGGCGGCACCCCCGGCCTGCTGTCGCTGGTGGCGGGCACACTGCTGCTGGACATCGGCATGCAGTCCGGCATGGTCGCCAACCAGGTGCGCGTCTACGCCCTCGCCGCCGGCGTCCGCAGCCGCCTCAACACCGCCTACATGACCTGCGCCTACCTGGGCGGCAGCCTCGGTTCCTGGCTCGGCTCCCGGGCGTACGCGGGATACGGCTGGTCCGGGCTGTGCGCCCTGGTCGCGTTGCTGACCGCACTGGGCCTGCTACGGCACCTCGGCGCACGGAGCGGCGGGCGGACCGGGGTTGCCGAAGGCTCAGGAGGGGAGCCGTGCGAGGGCGGCGGTGTTGCCGACCTGCCGGAAGATCATCGAGGCGCGGAGGCCGGTGATCTCGGCGCGCTTGCTGAGGCGATCGACGAGGAAGGAGTGCAGCCGGTCGAGATCCGGTACGGCGACGTGGAGCAGGAAGTCGTCACCGCCGGAGAGCACGAAGACATGGAGGACCTCCGGCAGGGAGCCGGCGAAGCCCTTGAAGGTGTCGATCACCGTGCGGTTGAGCGGGCGCGCCTGGACCGACACCAGCGCCTGGACGCCACGGTTGAGGGCGGCGCGCTGATCTGATGCACCGCGAGGGCGTGACTCCCGCGCGGGCGGCCGACGAGACGGCCCGGCGGCGCCTGCACGCCACACCCCGTCAGCTCGGCCCCTCCCTCGGCGCTGGGCGAGGCAACGGGGCGAAACCCGTACGGCAGCCCGGATGTGACGTTACCGTTCGGTAGACATCGGTCCCGGAGGCCCCGGAGGTGCCCGCCCATGACGCACGACCGTTCCGCCGGTCTCGTGGAGACCCGGCGTGCGCTGGCCGACGGGGAGGTGACCTCCCGGGCGCTTGTCGAGCGGGCGCTGGCCCGGATCGAGGCCACGCAGGGGACGCTGAACGCCTTCCGGATCGTACGGGCCGAGGCCGCGCTCGCCGAAGCGGACGCCGCCGACCGCGAGTTGGCCGCCGGGGCGCGGCGCCCGCTGCTCGGGGTGCCGGTGGCGGTGAAGGACGACATGGACGTGGCCGGGGAGCCGACCGCGTTCGGCTGCCCCGGCGAGTTCCCCGCGGTCACCGAGGACGGGGAGGCGGTGCGGCGGCTGCGCGCAGCCGGCGCCGTGATCGTCGGCAAGACCAACACGTGCGAGCTGGGTCAGTGGCCGTTCACCGAGGGGCCGGCGTTCGGGGACACCCGCAATCCGTGGCACCGCGGGCACACACCCGGGGGTTCGTCCGGGGGCTCGGCCGCCGCCGTCGCGGCCGGGCTCGTCCCCGCGGCGCTCGGCTCCGACGGCGCGGGCTCGGTGCGCATCCCGGCCGCGTGGACCGGTCTGATCGGCATCAAGCCGCAGCGGGGCCGCATCTCCACCTGGCCGCGCGGTGAGGCGTTCCAGGGCATCACGGTCAACGGCACCCTCGCCCGCACAGTCGCCGACGCGGCCCTGCTGCTGGACGCGGCGAGCGGCAACCACGACCGGGACCCCCACCGGCCGCCCGCGCTGACGGTGGCGGACGCGGTCGGCCGCGACCCGGGCAGGCTGCGCATCGCCCTGTCCCTGAAGCCGCCGTTCACCGCCGTTCCGGTCCGGCTGGACCCGGAGGTCCGTGCCCGGGTCGTCGAACTGGCCGGGAGACTGGCCGCGTTGGGGCACGAGGTAGAAGAGGCCGATCCGCCGTACGGGCAGATCGGGCTGGCCTTCGTCCCGCGCGCCACCGCCGGTATCGCCGAGCACGTCCGCGAGGCGCCCGACCCGGCGCTGCTCGACCCGCGCACCCGGGACGCGGCCCGGCTCGGCCGGCTGCTCGGCGGGGCCCCGCTCAGGGCGGCCCGGCGCGCGGAGGCTGTGCTGCACCGGCGGATAGGCCGGTTCTTCGGGTCGTACGACGTGATCCTCGCGCCGACGACGGCCGCTCCCCCGCCCCGGATCGGCGCCCTGTACCGGCTGGGCGGGCTGGCCACGGACCGCGCGATGATCGCCGCCTGCCCGTACGCCTGGCCGTGGAACGTGCTGGGCTGGCCGGGCGTGAACGTACCCGCGGGATTCGCCGGTGGCGGCCTGCCGGTGGGCGCCCAGCTGCTCGGCCCCGCCCACAGCGAACCCCTGCTGGTCTCCCTCGCCGCCCAGTTGGAGGCGGAGCTGCGCTGGCACGAACGGTGGCCGCCGGAGTCCGCGTCGGCAACGCGGGCCGCCTGACGGCCGCTTCACCTGTATCAGGGGCTCGGGCCGCCTGCCCGCCCCCTCCCGACCGAGCGACCGCCTGGAGTCTCCCGCCGCCCCGCCCCTCCTGGTCAGCCGGCCGCCAGGAATTCCCTGCCCTGTACCGCCGGCAGCCGGTCCATCGTGCCCGCGGAAGGTCGGGGTGACGGACGGACGCGGGGCGGCCCACTAGGGTGCCCCCGTGACCACGCTTACCGATGAGAACGTCCCCGGCCGCTACGGCCCCCACGCGACCACCGAGGCCGACCCGCGCCAGGTCGGCCGGGTGCGCACCGAGTACTCCCCCGCCCACGACGGCGACCCGGACCCCGGCGAGATCGTGTGGACCTGGGTGCCCTTCGAGGAGAACGACGGCCGGGGCAAGGACCGCCCGGTGCTGGTCGTCGCCCGGGAGGCGGCCGGCACCGTCCTCGCCGTACAGCTGTCCAGCAAGCGGCATGACGGCGACCGGGAGTGGGTCGCGATCGGCAGCGGGCCGTGGGACCGGTCGGGCCGGGACTCGTGGGTGGACGTGGACCGTGTGCTGCGGCTGCACGAGGAGGGCATGCGCCGAGAGGCGTGCGCGCTGGACCGGATGCGTTTCAACCTCGTCCGGCAGCGGCTGCACGAGCGCTACGGCTGGACCTGACCGGCGTACGGCGCCCCGGCCCGGGATTCCGGGAACGCCCGGGTGAACGCCTCCCGCACCACCGCTCCCGGCGTCCGGTCCAGCACCCCGAACACCACGTGCTCGAACGTGCGGGCGAACCGGCCGCCGGGGCCGAGCAGGGCCCGGAACGCGCCCGCCACCTGCGCCGGGTCGTTCCGGAACACACCGCAGCCCCAGGCGCCGAGCACCAGCCGGCCGTAGCCGTGGGCGGCGGCCGTCTCCAGCACCCGCTCGGCCCGCACCGCGAGCGCGCCCGGCAGCTCGGCGGCGCGCTGCGGTTCCGTACGCCGTACGACGCCCGCGTTGGGGGCGGCCGCGGTCAGGAAGCCCGCGAAGTACGGCTCGGCCAGCAGCCGGCCCCGGTCGTCACGGAAGACCGGGACGGAGGGGCTGTGGATCACCCGGTCCGTGTAGAACGGATCGCGGTGGGCGCGGTGATGGTCGTAGAACTCCCGGGCCTCCAGCAGGCAGGCGTACAGCGCGGAGGCTCGGCACAGGGCCTCTTCCTGGGCCTGTGCGCCGTTGAGGTAGCCGCCGCCGGGATTGCGCGCGGAGGCGAAGTTCAGGACGGCGACCGGAGCACCGGCCAGTCGGCGGGCGGCCTCCAGACTGCTCTCGCCCGTGACCTCGAAGACCGTGTCGGCCGTCGGTCCGGCAGGCGCTTCCGGAACGGGAACCGGTTCCGGGCCGGACATCCGCGTCCCGGCCCGCGCGGCCTCGATCCGCGCCGCGAGGGACACCTCGCGGCCGTCGGGCGCGCGATAGCGGCCCGCCGCCACGATCTGCTCGGTCTCCGCGGCGATCCCGCGCAGGCGCGCGCTCATGGCGCCACCCCCGTGGGCGCCGTGTCCGCGGCCTGCGCGGTCTCCCCCGTCGTGCTCATGCACGCATCCTGGGTGATGCTGGTGATGCGGTGCAACGGAGTTTCCCGCCCCCCGGAACGGCCCGCGAACGCCTACGGAAACGGAGATGACCGAATCAGAACGTCCCGAGGGGCACCCTTGTGCGAATCGGCTCGAGGGTCTTGGGTGGAACGCGCGCCTGCCCGGCCCCCTGTCCGAACCGGGCCGGTGGCATGGTGGAATCTCAGGAGGATCCCGACATGTCCGATTCACAGAGCGACGGTGGCGACTGTACGGGCCACCGTACCGCCGTCGCCGAAGCCGAGGTGGAGGCCCTGGTCCGGGGCATCTGCTTCAAGACCGGGCCGCCGCGCGCGCTCGGTGTGGAACTGGAGTGGCTGGTTCATGAGCTGCGGACGCCGCAGCTCCCCGTGTCATCCGAACGACTCGAAGCGGTGTACGCCGCGCTGCGGGCCCTGCCCCTGCGGTCGCCGCTCACCGTGGAACCCGGCGGCCAGCTGGAGCTGAGCTCGCCGCCCGCCGCCTCCCTGATGGAGTGCATCGGCACCGTCTCCGCCGATCTGGAGACCGTCCGCGCCGTCCTCGCCGGGGAAGGGCTCGGTCTGGTCGGCATCGGCCACGACCCCTGGCACGCCCCCCGCCGATTCCTGCACGAGCCGCGCTACGACGCGATGGAGACCTGCTTGGACCGCGACGGTCCGGCGGGCCGCCACATGATGTGCGCCTCCGCCTCCGTGCAGGTCTGCGTGGACGCCGGCCACGAGGAGCCGGGCCCGCTCGGCTACCGGCGCCGCTGGTGGCTGGCCCATCAGCTGGGGGCGGTCCTGGTGGCCGCGTTCGCCAACTCCCCGCTGATGGGCCGCGAACCCACGGGCTGGCGGTCCACCCGGCAGCTGATGTGGATGGAGATCGGCGCCGGGCGCGCGGGCGCTCCCCCGCTGGAGAGCGAGCCGCGCGCCGCCTGGGCCCGGCACGTGCTCGACTCACCGGTGATGTGCGTGCGCCGGGACAGCGGGCCGTGGGACGTGCCCGAGGAGCTCACCTTCCGGGAGTGGACCCGCTCCCGCTCTCCCCGGCCGCCCACCCGGGCGGACCTGGAGTACCACCTGACCACGCTGTTCCCGCCGGTCCGGCCGCGCGGCCACCTCGAGCTGCGGATGATCGACGCGCAGCCCGGCGACGACGGCTGGATCGTGCCGCTCGCGGTGACGGCGGCGCTGTTCGACGACCCGGCGGCCGCCGAGACGGCGTACCGGAGCGTCAAGCCGCTCGCGGAGCGGGCCCTGAACCTGCCCGCCCCGCACAACCCGCTGTGGACCGACGCGGCCCGGCTCGGGCTCGCCGACCCGGAGCTGCGCGAGGCCGCCGCCGTGTGTTTCGCGGCGGCACTGGAGGCCCTGCCCCGGCTCGGCGCCACCGCCGAGGTGACCGGCGCGGTGGCCGCGTACCTGGACCGCTATGTCGCCCGGGGCCGCTGCCCGGCCGACGACCTGCTGGACCGGCCGGCGAGCGGGGACCTGCCCCCGTACCGGTCCGGCCGCACCGGCAACAGGAGGAAGGACATCCGCACATGACCGCGCCCGAGACCGACACCGCGACGACCGAGGTGGACAGCGAGACGCTGCGCGAGCGGGTGCTGGCCTCCCTCACCGCCGCCCGGGACCGCACCACGCTGCTGACCAGCTGCGTCGAGGAGCCCGATCTCACCGCCCAGCACTCGCCGCTGATGTCCCCGCTGGTGTGGGACCTCGCGCACATCGGCAACCAGGAGGAACTGTGGCTGCTCCGGGCGGTCGGCGGCCGGGACGCCATGCGGCCCGAGATCGACAGCTTGTACGACGCCTTCGAGCACCCGCGCGCCGAGCGGCCCTCACTGCCGCTGCTGCCGCCCGCCGAGGCCCGCCACTACGCGGCCGAGGTGCGCGGACGGGTCATGGACCTGCTGGCGGGCGCGGACTTCCACGGCACCCGGCTGACCGAGGCCGGGTTCGCCTTCGGGATGATCGCCCAGCACGAACAGCAGCACGACGAGACCATGTTGATCACCCATCAGCTCAGAAAGGGCCCGCAGGCCCTGACCGCCCCGGACCCGGAACCCGCTCCCCTGTTCACCGGACCGGCCGAAGTCCTGGTCCCCGGCGGCCCGTTCACGATGGGCACCTCGGCCGAGCCGTGGGCGCTGGACAACGAACGCCCGGCGCACGCCCGGGAGGTGGCGCCGTTCTGGATCGACACCACCCCGGTGACGAACGCGGCGTACCAGGCGTTCATCGAGGACGGCGGCTACGACACCGAGCGCTGGTGGACCCCGGAAGGCTGGGCCCACATCAGGCAGCACACGATCACCGCGCCGCTGTTCTGGCGCCGGGACGGGAACGGCTGGCTGCGACGCCGCTTCGGGGTCACCGAGGCGGTCCCGCCCGACGAGCCGGTGCTGCACGTGTGCTGGTACGAGGCCGACGCCTACGCCCGCTGGGCCGGGCGGCGGCTGCCCACCGAGGCGGAGTGGGAGAAGGCCGCCCGGTACGACCCGGCCACCGGCCGCTCCATGCGCTACCCGTGGGGCGACGCGGACCCGGCGCCGGAGCACGCCAACCTGGGCCAGCGGTACCTCAGGCCCGCGCCGGCCGGCAGCTACCCGGCCGGTGCCTCACCGCTCGGCGTACGGCAGTTGATCGGTGACGTGTGGGAGTGGACGGCCAGCGACTTCCTGCCCTACCCGGGCTTCCGGGCCTTCCCGTACAAGGAGTACTCGGAGGTGTTCTTCGGCTCCGACCACAAGGTGCTGCGCGGCGGTTCGTTCGCCGTGGACCCGGTGGCCTGCCGGGGCACGTTCCGCAACTGGGACTACCCGATCCGGCGGCAGATCTTCTCCGGGTTCCGCACCGCCCGCTCGGAGGCCGTCTGATGTGCCGTCACCTGGCCTATGTGGGGCCCGAGGAGCAGCTCGGCCGGCTCCTGCTGGAGCCGGAGCACAGTCTGGTGCGCCAGTCGTGGGCGCCCCGGCGGCAGCGCTACGGGACGGTCAACGCGGACGGCTTCGGGGTCGGCTGGTACGCCCAGGACGACCCTCTCCCGGCACGCTACCGGCGGGCCGGGCCGGTCTGGGCGGACCTGTCCTTCGCCGACCTGGCCCGGGTGGTGCGCTCCGGCTGCGTACTCGCCGCCGTACGGGACGCGACGCTCGCCGGGGCCGACGCCGAGGCGGCCGCGGCGCCGTTCGCCTCGGGCCGGTGGCTGTTCAGCCACAACGGCGCCCTCGCCGGCTGGCCCGACTCGGTCGCCCCGCTGGTCTCCGCGCTGCCCCCGGTCGAGCTGCTGTCGCTGCAGGCCCGCACCGACTCGGCGTTCGTCTGGGCCCTGGTCCTGCACCGGCTGCGCTCGGGCGACGAGCCCGACCAGGCCCTTGGTGAAACGGTTCGTCAGCTGGCCGGGGCGGCCCCGGCCTCGCGGCTCAACCTGCTGCTGACGGACGGGACGACGATCGCCGCCACCGCCTGGGGCGACACCCTCTGGTACCGCACGGAGCCCGGCCTGAGCACGGTCGTCGCCTCCGAGCCCTACGACGACGATCCGCTCTGGCAGGAGGTCCCCGACCGCACCGTGCTCACCGCGAGCCGCGCCGGCGTGCTGCTCGCCCCGCTGGAGGATCCCGCGTCCTCCCCCACTCTCGACTCCGCACGAGCGGCGGGACCCCCATCATCGAAGGAGCCCTGTACGTGAGCCCCTTGCACGTCACCCGCACCCTCCCCGAGGACGCGACGGACGCCGCGCTGCGCGCCGACGTCCTGAACGGCCTCACCGTCCAGCCCAAGTGGCTGCCGCCGAAGTGGTTCTACGACGCCCGCGGCAGCGAGCTGTTCGAGCAGATCACCGAACTGCCCGAGTACTACCCCACCCGCGCCGAGCGGGAGATCCTCGCCACCCGGTCCGGTGAGATCGCCGCGGCGAGCGGTGCCCGCACGCTGATCGAACTCGGCTCGGGCTCCTCGGAGAAGACTCGCTTTCTCCTCGACGCGCTCTCGCCCGCGGCGTACGTCCCGGTCGACGTCAGCGAGAGCGCCCTCGTCCAGGCCGGAAAGGCGCTCGTCGCGGACCGCCCGGACCTCGAGGTCCACGCGCTGATCGCCGACTTCACCGCCCCGCTGGCCCTGCCCGCGACTCCCGGCCCCCGGCTGCTGGCCTTCCTCGGCGGCACGATCGGCAACCTGCTGCCCGCCGAACGCGCCCGCTTCCTGGCCTCCGTACGCGACCTGCTCGCCCCCGGGGACGGGCTGCTGCTCGGCACGGACCTGGTCAAGGACGAACAGGTGCTGGTCCGGGCGTACGACGACGCGGCCGGGGTGACGGCGGCGTTCAACAAGAACGTGCTGGCCGTGGTCGACCGTGAGCTGGGCGCGGACTTCGATCCGGACGCCTTCGACCACGTGGCCCTCTGGGACCCCGAGCGCGAGTGGATCGAGATGCGGCTGCGCTCCCGTACCGCGCAGACCGTGAAGGTGCCCGCGCTGGACCTGGCCGTGGACTTCGCGGCCGGCGAGGAGCTGCGCACCGAGGTGTCCGCCAAGTTCCGCAAGGAGGGCGTGACCGGCGAACTGGCCGCTGCGGGGCTTGAGCTGACCCACTGGTGGACGGACGCGCAGGGCCGCTTCGCGCTGTCGCTGAGCGTGGCTCGGTGAGTGTGGCTCGGTGAGTGTGGCTCGGTGAGTGTGGGGGCCGCCTGCCCGTGCGCCGCGCCCGCGGCCACGGCGGCGGCCCCCGCAGTGTGCTGTTCTATGTCCGGCCGACCATGGCGGCGGGCCGGACGATGCGGTCGAAGTCCTCGGCGCTGATGTAACCGGAAGCCAGTGCGGCGGCACGCAGGGTGGTGTCCTCGTCGTCGGCCTTGTGGGCGATCGCGGAGGCCTTGTCGTAACCGATCACGGGAGACAGGGCCGTGACCAGCATCAGGGACCGGTCGACGTAGCTGTCGATCTGGTCGCGGTTGAGCTCGGTGCCCTCGATGCAGTACTCGCGCATCTTGGTGCAGGCGTCGGCGAGGATGGTCGCCGCGTGCAGGAAGTTGTTGATGATGACCGGGCGCATGGCGTTGAGTTCGAAGTTGCCCTGTGTGCCGGCGAAGGCGATGGCCTCGTCCTCGGACAGCACCTGGATGCAGACCATGACCATCGCCTCGCACTGGGTCGGGTTGACCTTGCCCGGCATGATCGAGGAACCGGGCTCGTTCGCCGGGAGGATGAGTTCGTCGAGGCCGCAGCGGGGGCCGGAGGCCAGCCACCGGATGTCGTTGGCGATCTTCATCAGGGGCACGGCCAGCGCCCGCAGCCCGGCGGACGCGCCGGCCATGGCATCCAGACCGCCCTGGGCGGCGAACTTGTTCTGCGCGGTGGTGAACGGGTACCCGGTCGCGTCCGCGATGTCGGCTGCCACCTGCTCGCCGAATCCGGGTGGGGCGTTGAGACCCGTGCCCACCGCGGTGCCGCCCATCGCAAGCTCGTACAGGCCCTCGGCGGCGCTGGTGACCCGGCCGATGGCTTGGTGCAACTGGTGGGCGTAGCCGGACCATTCCTGCCCCACGGTGAGCGGGACGGCGTCCTCCAGGTGCGTGCGGCCGATCTTCACCACGTCGTGCCACTGCCGTGCCTTGGTCTCGATGGCATGCTGCAGCGCCCGCACACTGGGCAGCAGGTGCTCGTGGATCTCCTTGACCGCGGCGATGTGCATGGCGGTGGGGAAGGTGTCGTTGGACGACTGTCCCATGTTGACGTGGTCGTTGGGGTGGACCGGGGACTTGCTGCCCAGCTCCCCGCCGGCCAGTTGGATGGCGCGGTTGCTGATCACCTCGTTGGTGTTCATGTTGGACTGCGTACCGGACCCGGTCTGCCACACGTACAGCGGGAAGTGATCGTCCAGGTCGCCCGCGATGACTTCGTCGGCCACCCGCTGGATCAGGTCGGCCTGCCAGGCCGGGAGCCGCCCGGCGCGCCCGTTGACGGCGGCGGCGGCCTTCTTGACGTAGCCGTAGGCGTGGTAGACCGCCTTGGGCATCCGGTCGTCCCCGATGGAGAAGTGGATCAGGGACCGTTGTGTCTGGGCGCCCCAGTAGCGGTCCGCGGGGACATCGATGGCTCCCATGGAGTCGGTCTCCCGCCGGGTGCCGGTCGCGTGCAGGCCGATGGGGATGTCGAGGATCTTCGGGCCTTCGTCCCGCCCGGCCGACCCGGCGCGGTCGGCGGCGGAGTGTCGCCTGTTCATGCCGCTGCTCCGTCGGTGTAGACCGGCTGCCACATGGCCTGGCGGACAGCCTCTTCGATGTCGACCGGCTTGGAGCTGGCCACGCCGTCGTCGAGCGCCGCCTCGACCACCGCGGTCGCGGTGATCGCGGACGACTCCCGCAGGTCGTCCACGGGCGGTAGCAGGGAGGCGCCCGGCCCCGATGGGTCGACCTGGTCGGCGACGGCCTGCGCGGCCGCGAGCAGCATGCCCGCGGTCACCTGGGACGCACCGGAGACGATCGTGCCCAGGCCCAGGCCCGGGTACAGCAGCGCGTTGTTGGCCTGCCCGATATGGTAGGTCACGCCGTCGTATTCGACGGGCTCGACAGGGATGCCGGTCGCGACGAGCGCCTTCCCCCTGGACCAGGCGATGACGTCGGCGGGCATGGCCTCGATCCGGGAGGTGGGGTTGGAGATCGGGAAGATGATCGGCCGCTCGGTGCCCTCGGACATGGCCTCGACGACCTCACGCGTGAACGCGCCGTGCGCGGTGGAGGTGCCCAGCAGGATGGTCGGCTCGACCCTGCGCACCGTTTCCAGCAGTGAGACCTGACCATCGCGCCGCTCCCACTCCGCGACCTCGGCAGGATCACGCGCGTAGGTCTGCTGGAAGTCGCGCAGGTCGGTCATGTCCCGGGTGAGCAGTCCCTGTTTGTCGACGAGCCACACCTGTGCGGCGGCGCGCTCCGCGTCCGCGCCGTCGCGGATCATCGTGTCGCGCAGTTGGTCGGCGATGCCCACGCCGGCGGTCCCGGCGCCGAAGACGACCAGTTTCTGGTCACGCATCCGCACACCGCTGACCTTGACGGCGGACAGGGCCGCGGCCAGTGTGATGGCTCCGGTGCCCTGCATGTCGTCGTTGAAGATCCGGTAGCGGCCGCCGTACTGCTCCAGGATCCGCCGTGCGTTGCTGGGACCGAAGTCCTCGAAGTGCAAAAGCGCGTCGGGGAACGCGGACGACGCCGTCTCCAGGTACTTCTCGATGAACGCGTCGTAGTCGGCGCCACGGACACGGGGATGCCGGTTGCCCAGGTACAGCGGGTCCTCCCGCAGCGATGTGCGGTCCGTGCCCACGTCCAGCGACACCGGAACGACACGGCGCGGGTCGATGCCCGCGGCCGCGGTGTAGACCGCGAGCTTCCCGACCGATATCTGGATCCCGTTCACACCCCAGTCCCCGATGCCCAGGATCTCCTCCGCGTCGGTGCACACGATCAGGTCGACGTCCTCGGGCCCGAGTTGAAGCGTGGCGAAGGCCTTCTCCATGTCGTCGGGCCGGTCGACGGACAGGAAGATGCCGCGCGGGCGTCGGTACTCGTGGGAGTACTTCTCGATCGCTTCGCCCACGGTGGGGTCGTAGACGATCGGCAGCAGTTCGGCGAGGTGCTCGGTGAGTACCTTGAAGTACAGGGTTTCGTTGCGGTCGTGCAGCTGTTCCAGGTACACGTTCTTGGCGAGGTCGCTGCTCTGAGCCTGCATCTGCTGGTAGGCACGCTGAGCCTGCCGGTCGAGCGTGAGCACCGCGGAGGGCAGGCGCCCCGTGAGGCCGAGGGCTTCCCGTTCCTCAGGTGTGAAGGCCACGCCACGGTTACGCAGTGGATCGACGAGGACGCCGGGGATGGCCGGGGTCCGCGCGTGGCTGTCGGTCATGACGATCTCCCTCTGTGCGAAAGCCGAGTCGGCTCTGCCCGGGGTGAGTGCGCGGACACGCTCCATGCGGGAGTGCGATCTTGATCGGAACCTGCGACGGTCGGACCGACCCCGGGGCGGCGGAATATGGAGGTCTGAGGCCGGCGTCCCCATAGGACGGTCGCTCGCCGACGCGCGCGGCCCGGCGGGCCCGCCCCACACATCGATGGGGACGTCATCAGTGCCGGAGTATGAATTCAGGCTAACGACTGGCCGAGAGGGTGCGCGACTTCGCTCTTCGTCGCGTCGGAGGATCAGCACCGCCACATCTCGTGGTGGTCCACCGCGGACGCGGCATCGAGTACCCGGTGCGCGGTCGCCTCGGCGTCCAGCCCGCCGCGCAGGGCCTGGGGCGGCGGGCCGTCCAGCCCGCTCCGGTCCGGCGTCGAGCGACGGGCCCGGGCCCTCGACGACAACGGCGGTGACCATCGCCGGCGCGCTGTCGCGCTGCGGCCTCCGACCGGGTCGAGGGGAAAGAACGGCATGGCGAGGTCATGGCCATACCGGGGACACAGTGCCCTGCGCCTTGCCGGTGCGGAGGGCCTCCTGAGGCGGGCGGCGGACGCATTCCTCCCGATGCGGGTGCCCAGCGCACCGACCGGCGTCGGCCCGCCGCAGCGGGATCCCGCCGTCGGAGGAGACGCACAGTCGCCCTTCGCCGACCGACACCGGCAAGGCACCGGTACCACCCAAGGCCGCGGCGAGCCGTGTCGGTACGGCCTGCCGCAGCTCCTGCTCGGTGGCTGCGGTGAGTGGACTCGTCGGACCACCCGGCCTCGACGCCACCGAGGAGGCTGCCCAGGTCGTTTCCCGCGTTCAGGGGCGCGCCCGCACCGACTGACCACTGGTCCGCCCGGCGTCGGCCATCGCGGCGTCGAGGGAGTCGAGGGGCGGCAGTCGTGCGGATCGCGTCAGCTCGTGACGACGCCGTACAGGAGCAGGTCGATGAGTCTGGTGGCCAGGTCGCGTCGTTCTTCGCTGGCGGCCATGAGGCTGATTCCGCCGAGGGCCATCAGCACGTCCTGCGCCTCGATCCCTGGCCGTGCCACCGACTGGCCCTCCGCGGCGCCGAGCAGGTGGGCGATGGCGTCGGCGAGCAGCGACCGGGTGTGTACCTTCTCGCTCTCGTCGGTAAGGACCACGGCCAGCGCGTCGGCCATGCCCTGCTTGGCGGCCATGAAGTCGATGAAGCGCTCCATCCAGGTCCGCAGCGCGTCCACCGGTGGCTGTGTGGCGGTGAGGTGCTGTGCCGCCTCGCACAGTCGCTGCACCTCTTGCCGGTAGATCGCCTCGATCAGCAGTTCCTTGGACGGGAACCGGCGGTAGAGGGTGCCGACGCCGACACCTGCCGCACGGGCGATGTCCTTGACCGACGCACCGGCTCCCTCACGGGCGAACGCGGCCGCTGCCGCCTCCAGCAGTCGGTCCTCATTGCGTTGCGCGTCGGCGCGCAGCGGCCTGCTGTGCCGCGCCGAGCCCCCCTCGATGCCGGTCACCGGACTCCCTTCCTCGTCGCACTTGAAACCGGAACCGGTTCCGCTTAGCCTCGGAGGGGTAACCGGAACCAGTTCCGGATACGAGGGTACGACGCCCCCCGGCTGTGCGCCATCGGACGCGCCCTCGCCTCCCGACCCCGTCGCCTTCCTGGAGAATCCATGACCGACAACCTCCTCACGACCCCGTTCGGGTCGCAGACCACCGCTGCCGAGGTACTGGCAGGCATCGACCTCAGCGGCCGGCGCGCCATCGTCACCGGGGGCGCTTCCGGCATCGGACAGGAAACCGCCCGAGTCCTGGCCGCCGCCGGCGCCGAGGTGACCATCGGCGTCCGCGACCTGGCAGCGGGCATGCAGGTCGCGGAGGAGATCGCTCCGGCGAACGGTCGGGGAACGGTCGACGCCGCGCCGCTCGACCTCGCCGACCAGAAATCGGTGCACGCCTTCGTGGCGGCATGGCGAGGGCCGCTGCACATCCTGGTCCTCAACGCCGGCGTGATGGCCTCGCCGCTGGAGCGGACGAAGGAGGGCTGGGAAATGCAGTTCGCCACCAACCACCTCGGCCACTTCGCCCTCGCCACCGGCCTGCACAGCGCCCTGACAGCAGCCCACGGTGCACGCGTGGTCGCCGTCAGCTCGGTCGGCCACGTCAACGGCGGCGTGATCTTCGACGACATCAGCTTCGAGCAGCGCCCCTACGACCCGTGGGCTGCCTACAGCCAGTCCAAGACCGCCAACGTCCTGTTCGCGGTCGAGGCGGGCCGCCGCTGGGCAACCGACCTCATCGCCGTCAACGCCCTCAACCCGGGCCGCATCACCAGCACCCGGCTCGGCCGTCACATCGGGGACATCTCCAACAGCCCGGCCTCGTTCGACCCCACCAGCACCGACGTGTCCTGGAAGAACATCGAGCAGGGTGCCGCGACCTCGGTGCTGCTCGCCGCCTCTCCGTTGGCCGAGGGCGTGACCGGCCGGTACTTCGAGGACTGCAACGAGGCCGGCCCGCACCGGCCTGGTGTGCGCCGGGGAGTCGCCGCCCACGCGGTGGACCTTCACAGCGCGGCCCGCCTGTGGCAGGTCTCCCTCGACATGCTCGCGGCCGCCTCCACGGCCGACTGACGGAACCATCTCGATCCAGATCAAGGAGACGGTCATGTCCGCACGTCTGCAGAACACCGTAGCCCTGGTGACCGTTCCTGAGCCGGCGCGTTCAGGACCGGTCCGGGCATGCCCACACCCGCGTTGTTGACGAGGATGTCCAGGCGACCGAGTTCGACCACCACACGCTCCACGGCGGCCGTCGCCTGTTCCCGCTCCGTGATGTCGGCCTTCACCACAAGGGCCGCCCCGCCCTCGGTGCGTATCTTCCCGGCCAGTTCCTCGAGCCGGTCACGGCGCCGGGCGACCAGGGCGACGGCGGCACCCTCCGCGGCGAGGCTCAGGGCGGTTGCCTCGCCGATGCCGCTGCTGGCGCCGAGCGCGGCGCAGGACTCGCCCCGCCGGGTCGCGGACCTGGTCAACATCAGCTCCACCGCGGGGCGTGTGGCACGGCCGGGCACGGCGGTCTACAGCATGACCAAGCTCGGTGAACGGGTTCACCGAAGCCCTGCGCCAGGAGGTCATGCGGCAGCGACTGCGCGTGAGCGTGGTCGAACCCGGGACGGTGGACACCGAGTTCGTCACGCGCTCGCGAGACGAGATCAGAGCGTCGCTGGACCAGCAGCCGGCCGGGATGGAGATGCTGCGCCCCGAGGACATCGCGGACACGGTCGCCTTCGTCGTCACGCGCGACCGCCGGGTGTCCGTCAACGAGGTGCTGGTCCGCGCTTCCGAGCAGACCTGGTAGGTCCCTCGCGGCGCCGCACCGGTCAGAACCCGTCGACCTCCACGACAGCCGCCGCGAACCCCTGCGGATCCTCCTGCGGAACGTTGTGCCCTACGTCCAGGGTCCGGTGCGCGTACGTGCCTGCGAACTTCTTGCGATACGCGGACCCGTTCCCCGCAGGGGTGAACGGATCGTGCGCTCCGTCGATGGTGATCGTCGGCACCTTGATGACCGGCGCCGCGGCCAGACGCTTTTCCAGCTCGTCATACCGCGGCTGACCCTTCGCGAGCCCAAGGCGCCAGCGGTAGTTGTCGATCACGATACTGACGTAATCGGGGTTGCTGAATGCCGCTGCCGTCCGATCGAAGGTCGCCTCGTCGAAGTTCCAGGTCGGAGAGTTGAACTTCCAGACCAGTTTGGCCAGATCGCGCCGGTACTCCTGGAGGCCGAGTACGCCTCTTTCGGTGGAGAAGTAGTACTGATACCACCACGCCCATTCACTCTTCGGCGGCGTCGGTATCTTGTTGGCTTCGACATTCACAATGAGATAGCCGGTCACCGAGACCAGCGCTTTGCAACGCTCCGGCCAGAGGGCCGCAATGATGTCGCCCGTTCGCGATCCCCAGTCGTACCCGGCGAGAATGGCCTTGTCGATCTTCAAGGCGTCCATCAGCGCGACGATGTCGACGGCGAACGCCGACTGTTGTGCGTTCCTGGGCGTTTTGCTCGACAGGAATCGCGTGGTGCCATGGCCGCGCAGGTAGGGGACGATCACACGGTACCCCTTGGCTGCGAGCAACGGCGTGACCGCCTCGTAGCTGTGAATGTCGTAGGGCCAGCCGTGCATGAGCAGGACCGCCTGCCCATGGGCCGGTCCGGCTTCGACGTACCCCACGTCGAGTTCCCCGGCGTGGATCTGCTTCACCGGACCAAAGGACGTGCGCTTCGCGGGTTCGACCCCGGGATGAGCCACATGCTCTGGCGATTCCGACTGCGCCTGAGCACTGTCCCCCAAGCCGACCTGGGCCGTCACAGCAGTTGCGGCTGCGGCTCCAAGGAATTGACGACGGCTATGCATGGATCCGCGCATTTCCATCGATGAATCTCCTTGTTCGAAGACCTTCATGGGTGGGCCCCCACGGCGCTTCGCTCCTCTGCCATGCAACACTCGTATGACTGACGGCGCAACGTGACGATCCATGTACCCATTGCTCCATCCGGGCGATTCCAGCGGTCGCCCCGGCAAGCGTGCGACATAGTGCATACGCGGACGCCGGCCCACCTCCTGACTGCTCAACTCATCGGACCGTCGGTCCGGTTCACCGCCGACGGCGCGGACCTCGAGCCGCGCGTCATGGCCCTGGACGCGGACACGCGCCCCGGCTGGCGATCGGCCCCGCGCGCACCGGGGCTCCTCACAGGTCGCGGCCGACGCCGTGCCCATGCTCGTCTGCGGTGACTCAGACGTCCGGTGCGAGCTTCTCGGTGATCTTCGCGGAGGCCCGGCGGGCCTCCGTCGCCGGATTCGCCCCGGACAGCACCCGGGTCATGTACTCCTTGATCGGGTTGTCGGCCTCGACGTCGGCCCACTGAGGGGTGCTGGGGGTCGCCCGGCCGTGTGCCGCGCCCGCGGCCATGGCGGCGACCCCCTCCTCCCCCTCGACCTTGCTCGCCAGCGTGGTCTTGTTGGGCACGTAGTTCATGGTGCGGGCGAGTTCGGTGTCCCACTTGGCTCCGACGAGCGCCCCGACGACGGCGGTCGCCGCGAACTGGTCCTTGGTGCCGGCCGGGACGACGAGGTCGGAGCCGCCGGTGAAGACGGTGCCGGGCCGCGCGGCGGTCTTCCCGGGCACCGGGAAGAAACCCAGCTTGCCCTTCAGGTCCGGGTTCTGCCGCACGATCGACTGGACCAGTCCCGGTACGGCGACGATCTGCGCCACCTTGCCGCCGGCGAACACCCCGGCCTGGGGCGGATGTTCCTCGTCGGCGTCCAACGGACCGCGGCCCAGCGCCTGCAGCCGCCGGTAGAAGTCCATGCCACGCAGCGCGGCCGGGGTGTCGAGGGCGCCCTCCCACCTGTAGTCCTTCTGCCGGGCGAGGTCGCCGCCCTCGTCCCAGACGAAGCCGGAGAGGGTGTACCAGTCCTGTCCGGCCAGGTAAATACCCTGGTCGCCGCCGGAGTTGAGCCTCTCGGTGTCGGCGAGCCACTCCTCGCGGGTCCTCGGCGGGCGGGTGATACCGGCGGCCTGGAAGAGATCCTTGCGGTAGATGACGACGCGGTTGGCCGCGTACCAGGGGATGCCGTACTGCGCGTTCGCGTCCTTGCCGGGCTCGGCGAGGGCGGGCAGCCACTGGTCCTTGCCCCAGTCGCGCATCGACTCCAGCGTGAGGTCGGCGAGCTTGCCGCCGTCGGCGTACAGCGGCACCTGGGTGTTGCCGACCTCGATGACATCGGGTCCGTGGCCGGAGTCGTCCTTCAGCGCCGCGCGGACCTTGTCGACGATGCCGGTCCATTCCTGGATGCGGATGTCGAGGCGCAGGTCCTTGTGGGTGCGCTCGAAGTCGGCCGTGAACCGCCGGAGGAACTCCGCGGAGGCGCTGTCCTTCATCAGCCACACGGTGACCGTCTTGCGCTCGTGGCCGCCGGGGAGCATCCCGCAGGCGCTGACCAGGGAAGCCGTGACACACACGAGGGCGAGCAGACGACGTCTCACGAGGGGTCCTGTTCTGTCTGGCAAGGGGACGCGGACAGGGGTGGGGGCCCGACGTGGGGGGACGAGCGGTGAACTCGTACGGGTGTGCTGGATTTTGGTATGGACCAATGCGGAGGTCAAGGGGCGGGCGCGGCGGGGATGGGGCACGGTGGAGTACGGCGTGACACGAGAGGAGCACCCTCATGACGAATCACACCTACCGGGTCACCGAGATCGTCGGCACGTCGCACGAGGGCATCGACCAGGCCATCCGCAACGGCATCGCCCGCGCCGACCAGACCCTGCGCAACCTCGACTGGTTCGAGATCACCGAGGTCCGCGGCCAGATCGAGAACGGACGGATCGAGCACTACCAGGTGGGGCTGAAGGTGGGCTTCCGCATCGAGGACGCCGACTGACCGTCTCCCGACGTCAGGTGCGGCCCTCCCGCTCCTGAGCCTCCTCGAGCGCCGCGGACTTCGCGGCCCAGCGGGCGCGTACGACGGTGAACCCGGCGCGCTCGGCGTCGTCGCAGACCATCTCGTCGTCGTCCACGAGGACACGGATCTCACGGTCCTGGGCGAGCCGGCGCAGGATCTCCAGCTTGGTGAACCGGGCGGGCCTGCGGTCGGCGTTGCTCCGCATGTACACACGCCCCTCGGGCAGCCCCTGGGCCGCGAGCCAGTCCAGCGTGTCGCGCCGCCACCGCTCGGGGCGGCCGGTGAGATACAGCACCTCGCACTCGCGGGCGCTGTCCACGGCGAGCGCGATGCCCTCGGCGAGGGGCGGATCCGCGGGCGCGGCGGCGAAGAAGGCGGCCCAGTTCTTCGGCCGCGCCTCCAGAAAGTGCTGCCGGTGGGCGGTGTCGGCCAGGGTGTTGTCCAGGTCGAACACGGCGAGCGGGCGCCTGTTGCTGTCGGTCACGGGCCCACCTTAGCCAGGCGCCGACGGGTCAGGAATTCCGGGCTCGCCAGGGCGTTGAACCCTGCGTGAGCAGCACAGTGACCGCCCGGACCCGGTTCTCCGTCCTCGACCGTTCCCGCACCCGCGAGGGGCACCCGCCCGCCGCGGCGCTGCGGGACACCGTCGCGCTGGCGCGGGAGGCGGAGACGCTCGGCTATCACCGCTTCTGGGTGTCCGAGCACCACGGTGTGCCCGGGGTCGCCGGTTCCGCGCCGACCGTACTGGCCGCCGCGGTCGCCTCGGCCACGCGTACGATCCGGGTCGGCACCGGCGGGGTGATGCTGCCCAACCACCAACCGCTCGTCGTCGCCGAGCAGTTCGGCGTCCTGGAGTCCCTGTTCCCCGGCCGGATCGACATGGGGCTCGGGCGTTCCGTCGGCTTCACCGACGGGGTGCGCAAGGCCCTCGGCCGGGACAGGGACGTCGCCGAGGACTTCGCGGCGCAGCTCGGCGAGCTGCTGGGCTGGTTCGAGGGCGGCTCGCCGACGGGGGTGCGGGCCCGTCCCGCCGAAGGGCTGCGGGTGCCGCCGTTCGTGCTGGCCATGGGCGAGGGCGCGTCGATCGCGGCCCGCGCCGGACTGCCGATGGTGATCGGCGATCTGCGCGGCCGGGAGAAGATGCTGCGCGGCATCGACCAGTACCGCTCCCTGTTCCGTCCCTCCCGCTGGGCGTCGGAGCCGTACGTCGTGATCTCCGGGACGGTCGCGGTCGCCCGCACCGAGGCGGAGGCCCGGCGGCTGCTGGTCCCCGAGGCCTGGTCGATGGCGTACGCGCGCACCCACGGCACCTTCCCGCCGCTCTCCCCGGCCGAGGAGATCGAGGCCCGCCCGATGACCGCGAAGGAGCGCGGCTTCCACGAGGCCGCTCTCGCCGGGCACATCGCGGGCACCGAGGACCAGGTCGCACACGAGCTGGAGAAGGTGCTGAAGGAGACGGGCGCCGACGAGGTCCTGGTCACCACCAGCACGTACGACCGTACGGCCCTGCTGCACTCCTTCCGGCGGCTCGCCGCGCTGTTCACGCCGGGCCGCTGAAGCCGGGCCGCTCGAGGCCCCAGTGGCCCAGGGCCCCGAGATGCGAACCCGGCCGGGCCCGGTGACCCTTGGAGGGCAAGCCGCAAGCGACGAGGAGGGCTGCCATGTCCTTCATGGACAAGATCAAGGGCATGCTCAAGGGCCATGAGGGTATGGCCGACAAGGGCATCGACAAGGGCGGCGACTACATCGACCAGCGCACCGGGAACACATACCAGTCGCAGGTGGACGCCGGTCAGGACAAGCTGAGGGACGAGTTCGGCACCCGGCCGAACCGGGACAACCCGCCGCAGTCGTAGCGCACGGGGGCGGATAGAGTCTCCCCCCATGCACAGCCCCCACGAGCCGTACGACCCTTACATCCGTGTCCGGGGCGCCCGTGAGCACAACCTCAAGGGCGTCGACGTGGACATCCCCCGGGACGTGCTCGCCGTGTTCACCGGTGTCTCCGGCTCGGGGAAGTCGTCCCTGGCGTTCGGCACGATCTACGCCGAGGCCCAGCGGCGGTACTTCGAGTCGGTCGCGCCGTATGCGCGCAGGCTGATCCACCAGGTCGGGGCGCCCCGGGTCGGCGAGATCACCGGGCTGCCGCCCGCGGTCTCGCTGCAGCAGCGCCGCGCGGCCCCCACCTCGCGTTCCTCGGTCGGCACGGTCACCAATCTCTCCAACTCGCTGCGCATGCTGTTCTCCCGGGCCGGGGAGTATCCGCCGGGCGCGGAGCGGCTCGATTCGGACGCGTTCTCGCCGAACACGGCGGCCGGTGCCTGCCCGGAGTGCCACGGCCTCGGCCAGGTGCACGGCACCACCGAGGAGTTGCTGGTCCCGGATCCCTCGCTGTCGATCCGGGAGGGCGCCATCGCCGCCTGGCCCGGTGCCTGGCAGGGCAAGAACCTGCGCGACATCCTCGACGCGCTCGGCCACGACGTGGACCGGCCCTGGCGCGAGCTGCCCGCGCAGGCGCGCGAGTGGATCCTGTTCACGGACGAGCAGCCGGTGGTCACCGTGCACCCCGTCCGCGACGCCGACCGCATCCAACGGCCGTACCAGGGCACGTACATGAGCGCCCGCCGCTATGTGCTCAAGACCTTCTCGGACACCAGGTCCGCGTCGCTGCGGGCGAAGGCGGAACGGTTCCTGACCAGCGCGCCCTGCCCGGTGTGCGGGGGCAGCCGGCTACGGCCCGAGGCGCTGGCGGTGACCTTCGGCGGCCGGACCATCGCCGAACTGGCGGCGCTGCCGCTGACCGACCTGGCCGCGGCTCTCGACGGCCCCACCGGCCGCACCGAGACCGAGCGGGTCCTCACCGGGGACCTGAGGTCCCGGATCGCGCCGGTGGTCGAACTGGGCCTCGGCTACCTCAGCCTCGACCGCTCCACCCCCACCCTGTCGGCGGGCGAGCTGCAACGGCTGCGGCTCGCCACACAGTTGCGCTCCGGGCTGTTCGGGGTGGTGTACGTCCTGGACGAGCCGTCCGCCGGACTGCACCCGGCGGACACCGAGGCCCTGCTGACCGTGCTGGACCGGCTGAAGGCGGCCGGGAACTCGGTGTTCGTGGTGGAGCACCACCTGGAGGTGGTGCGCGGCGCCGACTGGCTGGTGGACGTGGGCCCCGGCGCGGGCGAGCACGGCGGACGCGTGCTGTACAGCGGGCCGCCGGCCGAGCTGGCGTCGGTCGAGGACTCGGCGACGGCCGCGTTCCTCTTCGACGAGTCACCCGGCCCGGCGCGTGAAGTCCGCTCCCCTCGCGGCTGGTTGAAGGTGGGTCCGGTGACCCGGCACAACCTGCGCGCGGTGACGGCCGAGTTCCCGCTCGGCGCGTTCACCGCCGTCACCGGGGTCTCGGGCTCCGGAAAGTCCACGCTCATCGGCGAGTTGACGCAGGAGTCGGCGGGCGTGGACCGGCTGGTCCGGGTCGACCAGAGGCCGATCGGGCGCACCCCGCGTTCCAACCTGGCCACCTACACCGGCCTGTTCGACGTCGTACGCAAGGTGTTCGCCGGCACCGAGGAGGCGCGGGCTCGCGGGTACGGCGTCGGCCGCTTCTCCTTCAACGTGGCCGGGGGGCGCTGCGAGACCTGTCAGGGCGAGGGGTTCGTCAGCGTCGAGCTGCTGTTCCTGCCGAGCACCTACGCGCCCTGCCCGGACTGCGGCGGCGCCCGCTACAACCCCCAGACCCTGGAAGTGACCTACCGGGAGCGGAACATCGCCGAGGTGCTGGATCTGACGGTGGAGGCCGCGGCGGCGTTCTTCGCCGACATCCCGGCCGCCGCCCGCAGCCTCGGCACGCTGCTCGACGTCGGCCTGGGCTATCTGCACCTCGGGCAGCCGGCGACCGAGCTGTCCGGCGGAGAGGCGCAGCGAATCAAGCTGGCGAGCGAGTTGCAGCGCGGCCGGCGCGGCCACACCGTCTACCTGCTGGACGAGCCCACCACCGGGCTGCACCCGGCCGATGTGGAGGTGCTGATGGACCGGCTGCACGGGCTGGTCGACGCCGGGCACACGGTCGTGGTGGTCGAGCACGACATGACGGTGGTGGCGGGCGCCGACTGGGTCATCGACCTGGGCCCCGGCGGCGGTGACCGGGGCGGCCGGATCGTGGCCTCGGGTCCGCCGGAGCGGGTGGCCACGGCGGCGGGCAGCGCCACGGCGCCCTATCTGGCGCGGGTCATGCCCTGAGCCGTACCGGGCCGTCAGCTGCTCCGGTCGAGCGCGGTCGGCCTTCTTGCAGGGGATCACCTGCTTGTTGATGCGCGTCTGGAGCCCCGACCGGTCACCTCGCGGGCGCCGTTGCGCGGCTACGGCACCAACGCGGCGTGTGTCCAGTCCGGTTCGCCCACGCGGCCGGGCTGTGCGGCCCGGGCGAGGGACTTGCGGGTGGTGTGGCGGCCGGCCGGGATGACCGGGAGGATGTCCACCTCGGCGACCAGGCCCCGGGTGCGGGCCACCCGCCACAGGGAGGCGAGCAGGGTGTCCTCGCCGACGAACGCCGCCGCCGTGCTCGGCCCGCCGCCCTCCTGCCGGTAGCGCAGGCCGACCGGCTGCACGGGTACGCCGGCGTCGAGCGCGGCCTGGAAGACGGCCCGGCGAAAGCGGCCGTGGGCCCGCCCGCACCAGGTGCTGCCCTCCGGGAACGCGGCGACGGCCGCTCCCTCGCGCAGCGCGTCGGCGATCCTGGCGACCGTCCCGGGCAGGGCGCGGATCCGGTCCCGCTCGATGAACAGGGCCCCGCCGCGTGCCACCAGGGCACCCGCGACCGGCCACTGCCGGATCTCGGTCTTGGCGAGCATCCGGGCGGGGCGTACGGCGGTCAGCAGCGGGATGTCCAGCCACGAGACGTGGTTGGCGACCAGCAGCAGCCCGCCGGCCGGTGCGGCCGTGCCGGTGAAGCGGACCCGGACGCCGACGGCCCGCACGATCGCCCGGCACCACCGCCTGACCCACTCGGCGGGAATCCTCCCGCCGAGCGGGGACAGCACGAGCCCGGCCAGCACCAGGACCGCGACCGCGGTCAGCCGCAGCACGGCCCGGGGTACGGCCGTGGCGGCCCGGGCCTGCTCCACACAGGCGCCCGGGGTGCAGGGCGCGCTGGGCAGCCAGACGCTCATCAGGCCGGCACGAGGGAGAGGAAGTGCCGCAGATAGCGCGGGTTGACCCGGCGCATCGACAGCAGCACGTACAGGTCGGCGACCCCGAAGTCCGGGTCGTGCGCGGGCTCGCCGCACACCCAGGCGCCCAGGCGCAGATAGCCGCGCAGCAGGGCGGGCAGCTCGCTGTGCCCGGCCGGGGCCTCGGCGTTCGGGGCCCACGGCAGCAGCGGCCGCACCCGGAACTCCTCGGGTGCCAGGTGCTTGGCGCGCACCCGCTCCCAGGTGGCCGTCGCCAGGGCGCCGCCGTCCGCGAGCGGCACCGAGCAGCAGCCCGCCAGCCACTCGTGCCCGCGGTCGACCATGTAGCGGGCTATCCCGGCCCAGATCAGGCCGATGACGGCGCCGTCGCGGTGGTCGGGGTGCACACAGGAGCGGCCGACCTCGACCAGGCCGGGCCTGATGGGGTCGAGCGCGGCCAGCTCGAACTCGCCCTCCGAGTAGAGCCGGCCGGCGACCGAGGCCCGCTCCGGCGGCAGCAGCCGGTAGGTGCCGACGACCTGTCCGGTGCCGGTGTCGCGCACGAGCAGGTGGTCGCAGTAGGCGTCGAAGGCGTCCACGTCCAGGCCGGGCTGCGGCGTGGCCAGCAGGGCCCCCATCTCACCGGCGAAGACGTCGTGCCGCAGCCGCTGCGCGGCCCGCACGTCGTCCTCGTCACGGGCGAGGGTGACGGTGTAGCGGGTCGGTGCCGCGGGCTGCGGGGGGCGGTCGAGGGTGGAAACGCCGGTCATGGCTCTCTCCTGGTCACGGGCCGGTTCGGCGACGACGGCGAGCGGGTGCGTACGGCTCGTCGCTCCTGTTCTTCCGACACCGGTTGGCCGGCGTGTGACCGCCGGCCGGAGAACGGATGTGGGAATGCTGAACGCCGGGGGCGCGGCCGCTGGGCCGTGCTCGGTGCGGATGCGGACGACCGGCCGTGCGGATGCGGACGACCGGCCGTACGCCTTCCACGACGGGGATGTCCGGGGGCATGCCCTCCTTCGTCACGGGACCGCTTGGAGTTCGGGCAATTCGTCGCTCACGCCGGGCGTGCGGGTGGGCTGGACGAGCGCGGGGCGGCCGGCCAGCAGTCCGACGACGGTCTCCGGCAGCAGAAGGGCGAGCAGGAGCAACAGGGGCGCCGTCCATCCGCCGGTGCGGCCGTGCAGGAGGCCGATCGTCAGCGGTCCCGCCGCGGCCACGAGGTAGCCGCCGGTCTGGGCCATGCCGGACAGCCGGGCCGCGATCTGCGGTGTGGGGGAGCGCAGGCTCAGCAGGGTGAAGGCGAGCGGGAAGGCACTGCCGGTGGCGAGCCCGAGCACACAGATCCACAGCCATCCGGCGTGCGGCGCGAAGAGCAGGCCGAGGAGGGCGACGGCCTTGGCCGCGGCGACGGCGATGACGAGCGGGCGCTGTGTGGTCAGCCGGGCGGCGACGACGGGGACTGCGAAGCCCAGCGGGACGCCGATGATCTGCAGGACCGAGACCATCAGCCCGGCCTCGGCGGGGGCGAACCCGTCGGCGTGCATGATCTCGGGGAGCCACGCCGTGAGTGCGTAGAACATCAGGGACACCAGGCCGAGGAACCCGGCGACCGCCCAGGCGAGCGGTGAGCGCAGCAGTGAGCCCGTGTCGTCGGCGGAGGCCGTGCGCGGGGCGGGGTCGGGCCGGCCGCGCGCCGCCAGCGGGCTCCAGACGAGCGCGGCCAGCAGGGACGGAAGCGACCATGCGGCCAGCGCGATGCGCCATCCGACGGCGTGGCTCAGGGGGACGGCGAGGCCCGCGCCCATGGCTCCGCTGGATGCCATGAGCATCATGGCGAGGCCGGTCAGGGAGCCGACCCGGCCGGCGAAGCGGCGTTTGATCACGACGGGGACGAGGACGTTGCCGAAGGCGATTCCGGCGCCGGTCAGGACGGTGCCGGTGAACAGCAGCACCGTCGAGGGGAGGGCGCGCAGCAGGATGCCCGTGGTGAGCAGGAGAAGCGCCGCGGTGATGGTGGTTTCGGCGCCGATGCGCCGGGCTGTCGGCGGGGCGAGCGAGGCGAAGACGCCGAGGCACAGCACGGGCAGCGTGGTCAGGACGCTGACCTGGGTTCCGGTGAGGTGGAAGGCGTGCTGGAGCCGGCCGAGGACGGGTGAGACGCCGGTGATGGCGGCTCGTAGGTTCAGTGCGAGGAGTACCAGGCCGCAGAGTGCCCGGAGTCCTCTCGCGCGGTGAATGACGGATGAGTTCTTCACTGTTCCCCCTGGACATGACCGAAGGCTTCCCCCAGGGCGCAGACGGTGTCTCCGTGACGGGGGGAAGCCTTCGGTGTGTGGCGCCGGGCCGGTGGGTGCTCAGACGAGGGCCGGGGTCGCTGCCGACCGGTTGTGGAACGGGCAGACGAGTTGGTTGGTCTGCCCCTTGGTGAGCGCGGCGGCGCCGGAGGCGGTGGTGCCGCCGCCGAGGAGGCGCAGGATCTCGGTGGAGAGGAGGTCCTGCCTGCCCTTGAGGGCGTCGGCGGTGGTCTGGTCGGCAGCGAAGACCATTTCGGCGGCGATGTTGTCCTGGACGATGCGCGCGAGGTTGTCCAGGGCGACGGCCACGGGGTCGGCGGGGGGCTGCGCCGTCATCAGGTCGATGAGATGCGAGCCGACCTTGTCCTGGTTCATGTAGTTCTTGATGATGATGCTGTTCTGGTTCAGCTCGTAGGTGGTCCACAGCGACAGCACCACCGCGTACAGCCCGGACCAGGCGTCGTCCCCGACCTGCTTGCGCCAGCGCGTCAGAAGGTTGCCGACGCCCTGGATCTGCACCTTGGACGACCAGTACATGTTGGTGCGGATGCTCGGGTAGACCGCGTTGGAGAAGTCCTCGAAGGACTTCATGTCGAACTCGCGGGTGCGGATCGTGTCCGCGATGTAATCGTGCGCGTGGTCGAGGATGAACGCGCAGGCGTCGTGCAGGTCGGTGGGAAGGCCGGCTTCCTCCAGCGTCGCGCGGGCGGTGTCGAGGATGTCGGCGAAGGCCTGGAGCGGCACGGTCCAGCCGGTGTCCTTCGGCCCGGTGGAGGCGACCATGGCGAGGTCGTGCGGATCGATGTACTTCGCCTGTGACGCCGGGATGTTCTTCGGGTCCAGGTAGGGCGCGCAGATCGAGTAGATGCCGAGCGGGGTGTGGGCGATGGACTTGGCCAGCTCGAAGACCTCGTCCACGGGCCGGATCCGCTCCAGCACGGTGCCGTTGTCGACAAGGTGGTAGGTGCCGCCCACCATGTCGTTGTTGACGATGATGACGGGGCCGAGGTGCTTGGTCAGGTTGGCGCGCAGGGTGTCGTAGTTGCCGCGCATGCCCGTGTCGACGGCACGGATGTTGTCACGTGCGGCGGTCTTCCGGTCGGCGTCCGTGCCGGCGTGCGCGGCACCGGCCGTGGTCAGGTTGGTGAGAGCTGCGGTGGCGCCGACAGCGGCGGCGGCGCCGAGGACGGTTCTTCGGGTGGGCACTTTCGGTCTTCCCCCTCTGGAATGGCGCGCGATATCCCCATCTACGCGCGTTGTGTCCGGCGCTTGCCCCCATCGGTGCCGGAGGGCAAGCGCCGTTCTCCGCAACGGAGTTACATGGCCCGGCGTCAGCCGAGGAACGCGGCGGACGGTACGACCACGCCGTACAGGTCGGCGATCGTCGCCAGGGCGCTGTGGTGGAGCTGCTCGGCGGACACCTCGGCCACGTCCGTCCTCAGGGCACGGGTGGCGGTGGCGTCGGCCACCACCGTGGGCCGGTTGCCCCGCAGGAACGCCCCCTGGGCCGTGAACGCGATGCACATGTGCGTCATGAAGCCGGCCAGCACCACATCGGTGTTCCCGGCTCCGTCCACCAGCTCGCCCAGGTCGGTGCCGTGAAAGGCGTTGGGCGCCTGCTTGGTGACGACCGGCTCACCGGCGAGGGGCGCGACCTTCTTGTGGATCCGGCCCACCTCGGCGTCCAGGTCGTACGGGCTGCCCGGCCCGCCGTCGTGCTGGACGTGAATGACCTTGGCACCCGCCGCGCGAGCCTGCTCCAGCAGCTCGGCAGCCCGGTCCAGGGCCGGCTCCCAGCCCTCCAGCTCCATGACGCCCTGGGTGTACGTGTTCTGGATGTCGATCAGGATCAGCGTCGAGTCGGCGAGCGACGCCGGGGTCTGGTCGAGGGCGCTGAGGTCGCGCAGGGTCTTCGAAGGCACAACTATCCCTTCTCACAAACACACATCGGAAGTTTCTGGCCATCTGTGGTGGCCGAGTAGACGCTACGATCCGGCACAGTTGGCGGCAATGTCGTACTACTTGCAGAAAATGACGTGCTGCCCGGACGTCCACGGGGGAACCGAATGAGCCTGATCCGAAGATTCATCGTCATCGTGCTGTTCGAGGGCGTCGGCCTGCTCGACGTCACCGGACCACCCGAGGTCTTCGCCCTGCTGCGCCGCGAGCTGGACGGTGACACCGGCTACCACGTCGTCCTGGCGGCCGAGACCCTGGCACCCGTCACCACGGCGGCCGGCGTACGGGTCCTGCCCGACGTGACCTTCGACGAGGCGGCCACTCGCCGCATCGACACCCTCGTGGTCCCGGGCTCCGTCGACGTCGACGACCGGCGTCAGGTGCACGCCCTGGTGGACCCGGCCGTGGTCGTCCGGGTGAAGGAACTCGCCGGCCGGTCGCGGCGTGTCGCCTCCGTCTGCGTCGGTGCGCATCTCCTCGCCGCCGCCGGCCTGCTGGACGGCAAGCGGGCCACGACCCACTGGTCGACCGCCCAGCAGCTCGCCGCGGATCATCCGTCCGTCGAGGTCGACGCCGACCCGATCTTCATCCGGCAGGGCAACGTCTGGACCGGCGCGGGGCTCACGGCCTGCCTCGACCTGTCGCTCGCCCTGGTCGCCGAGGACTTCGGCGAGCCCGCGGCGATGCGCGTCGCCCGCCAGCTCGTGATGTACCTCAAACGCCCCGGCGGACAGAGTCAGTTCAGCGTGCCCATCGGAGCCGGCTCCGCATCCCGCCGCATGGACGACCTGCGTCTGTACATCACGCGGAACATCGCGGGATCGCTCTCCGTCGCCGATCTCGCCGCCCACGCCAGCATCGGCGAACGACAGCTCAACCGGCTGTTCCGCGACGAACTCGGCACCACACCGGGCGCCTACGTCGAATCCGCCCGCCTGGAAGCGGCGCGCAACCGCCTGGAGACGACGGACGACACCCTTGACCGCGTGGCGGCACTCTGCGGCTTCAACACCATCGACACCCTCATACGGGCCTTCCGCCGCCGCCTGGACATCACTCCGACCGAGTACCGGAACCGGTTCCGCCCCTCGGACAGCGCACGCTGAGCGACCAAGGGAGCAGCCGGGGAAAACCAGACGGGGCCGGGAGAGCACCGTCCCGACCCCGCCCGCCCGCCACTCCGGCGAACGTTCCTCCCGCGCAGGCGCTACCGCTTCCCCGCCTTCCGGGTGGCCCTCAGCCACTCCTTGTTCATGTTCGTGATCGACACCAGCGGGATGCCCTTCGGGCAGGCGGTGGCGCACTCCCCCGTCAGCGTGCACCCGCCGAAGCCCTCCGCGTCCATCTGCGCCACCATGTCCAGCACCCGGGTCTCCCGCTCGGGCGCGCCCTGGGGCAGCACGTTCAGGTGGTTGACCTTGGCGGAGGTGAACAGCATCGCCGCGCCGTTGGGACACGCGGCCACACACGCCCCGCACCCGATGCACTCCGCGTGCTCGAACGCGAAGTCGGCGTCGGCCTTCGGTACCGGTGTGGCATGCGCCTCCGGCGCGGACCCGGTGGGCGCGGTGACGTAGCCACCGGCCTGGATGATCCGGTCGAACGCGGACCGGTCCACCACCAGGTCCCTGATCACGGGGAAGGCCGCCGCCCGCCACGGCTCGATGTCGATCGTGTCGCCGTCCTCGAAGGACCGCATGTGCAGCTGGCAGGTGGTGGTGCGCTCCGGCCCGTGTGCGTCGCCGTTGATCACGAGGGAGCACGCGCCGCAGATGCCCTCGCGGCAGTCGTGGTCGAAGGCGACCGGCTCCTCACCGGCCAGGATGAGCTGTTCGTTGAGGACGTCCAGCATCTCCAGGAAGGACATGTCGGACGAGATGCCGTCCACCTCGTATGTGGACATGGCGCCTTCAGCGTCGGCGTTCTTCTGGCGCCAGACGCGCAGGGTGAGCTTCATGCGTAGCTCCGCTGGGTGGGGTGGACGTACTCGAAGACGAGGTCTTCCTTGTGCAGGACGGGTGCCGCACCGGTGCCGGTGAACTCCCAGGCCGCCGCGTAGCCGAACTCCTCGTCCCGGCGGGCGGCCTCGCCGTCCGGGGTCTGGGACTCCTCGCGGAAGTGGCCGCCGCAGGACTCGGCGCGGTGCAGCGCGTCGAGGCACATCAGCTCGGCCAGCTCCAGGTAGTCGACGATCCGGTTGGCCTTCTCCAGCGACTGGTTGAACTCCTCGCCGGTGCCGGGGACCTTGATGCGCCGCCAGAACTCCTCGCGGATCTGCGGGATGCGCTCCAGGGCCTTGCGCAGTCCCGCGTCGGTGCGGGCCATGCCGCAGAACTCCCACATCAGTTCGCCGACTTCGCGGTGGAAGGAGTCGGGGGTGCGGTCGCCGTCGACGGAGAGCAGCCGGTTCAGCCGGTCCTCCGTCTCGGCCAGCGCCTGGCGCACGACCGGGTGGTCTGCGGTGACCGGGTCCTGGTGGGGGTTGCGCGCCAGGTAGTCGTTGATGGTGGCCGGGAGCACGAAGTAGCCGTCGGCCAGGCCCTGCATCAGCGCGGAGGCGCCGAGCCGGTTGGCGCCGTGGTCGGAGAAGTTGGCCTCGCCGATCGCGAACAGGCCCGGGACGGTGGTCTGCAGGTCGTAGTCGACCCACAGGCCGCCCATCGTGTAGTGCACGGCCGGGTAGATGCGCATCGGCACCTCGTACGGATCCTCGTCGGTGATCCGCTGGTACATGTCGAAGAGGTTGCCGTACTTGGACTCGACGGCCCCCCGGCCCATCCGCCGGATCGCGTCGGCGAAGTCCAGGTAGACGCCCTGGCCGCCGGGCCCCACTCCCCTGCCCTCGTCGCAGACGTTCTTCGCGGCGCGGGAGGCGATGTCACGCGGGACCAGGTTGCCGAAGGACGGGTAGATGCGCTCCAGGTAGTAGTCGCGTTCGTCCTCCGGGATCTGGTTCGGCGGGCGGGTGTCGCCCTTGGCCTTGGGCACCCAGATCCGGCCGTCGTTGCGCAGCGACTCGCTCATCAGGGTCAGCTTGGACTGGTGGTCGCCGGTGCGCGGGATGCAGGTGGGGTGGATCTGCGTGAAGCAGGGGTTGGCGAAGTAGGCGCCGCGCCGGTGCGCCCGCCAGATCGCGGTCGCGTTGGAGTTCATGGCGTTGGTCGACAGGTAGAAGACGTTTCCGTAACCGCCGCTGGCCAGTACGACGGCGTCGGCGAAGTACGTGTCGATCTTCCCGGTGACCAGGTCCCGGGCCACGATGCCGCGGGCCCGCCCGTCCACGACGATCAGGTCCAGAATCTCGGTGCGCGGGTGCATCTCCACGTTACCCGCGGCGATCTGCCTGCTCAGGGCCTGGTAGGCGCCCAGCAGCAGCTGCTGGCCCGTCTGGCCGCGGGCGTAGAAGGTGCGGGAGACCTGGACACCGCCGAAGGAGCGGGTGTCGAGCAGGCCGCCGTACTCACGGGCGAAGGGCACGCCCTGGGCCACGCACTGGTCGATGATCTCGACGGAGATCTGTGCGAGCCGGTGGACGTTGGACTCGCGGGCCCGGAAGTCGCCGCCCTTGACGGTGTCGTAGAACAGCCGGTGGATCGAGTCGCCGTCGTTGCGGTAGTTCTTCGCCGCGTTGATGCCTCCTTGCGCGGCGATGGAGTGGGCTCGGCGCGGGGAGTCCTGGTAGCAGAACTGGACGACGTGGTAGCCCTGTTCGGCCAGGGTCGCGCCCGCGGAGCCGCCGGCCAGGCCGGTGCCGACGACGATGATCGTGTGCTTGCGCCGGTTGGCGGGGTTGACCAGCTTGGCCTCGAAGCGGCGCTTGTCCCAGCGCTCGTGGATCGGGCCGGACGGGGCCGTGGAGTCGGTGACCGGCTCGCCCGTCGCGTAGTTCACGTATTCGGTCATGTCAGCTCACCACTCCGGTCATGACGCCCACGGGTACGGCGATGAAGCCCGCCGTGAGCAGCAGCGCGAGGACGTTGGCGACGGTCTTCAGGGCGCGGTCGCGGGCGCGGCTGCCGACGCCGAGGGTCTGTGCGGCGCTCCAGAAGCCGTGCCGGATGTGCAGGCCGAGCGCGAGCATCGCGACGATGTAGATGACGTCGCCGTACCAGGTGGAGAAGGTGTCGACCACGTTCTGGTACGGGTGGCCCTCCTGGAAGCCGCCGGAGTGCACGGTGCCGGTGGTCAGGTCCAGGATGTGCCAGACGAGGAACAGGCCGAGGATGATCCCGCCCCAGCGCATGGTGCGGGTGGCGTAGCTCGCCCGGGGCCTGCTGTGCACGTACTTGCTGGGCCGCGCCCTGATGTCGCGGCGGCTGAGCTGGTACGCGGAGGTGGCGTGGGCGACCACGGCGACGACGAGGACGATCCGGATGAGCCAGAGCGTCCACTCGTAGTGCATGAAGGGTTCGCCGATGGTGCGCAGCCAGTGGGCGTAGTGGTTGAACTCGCCCGCCCCGAAGTAGATCTTCAGGTTGCCGATCATGTGCGCGACCAGGTACAGCAGCATGATCAGGCCGCTGACGGCCATCACGGTCTTCTTGCCGACGGTGGAGTCCCACATCGTGCGCGCCATGGACGGCCGTCGGTCCGTCCGCGTTGCCAGAGCCATGGCCAGAACGCTAGGGCCGATGGTCCCGATCAGTCCAAGACATGGACCAGCTTGTTTCCATAGGCACGAGCTATCCTTGCAGGATGCAGTTCCAGCAGCTCCAGTACTTCGTCGCCGTCGCCGAGACCCGGCACTTCACCCGCGCCGCCGAGCTGGTGCATGTCGCCCAGCCGTCGCTGTCGCAGCAGATCAAGGCGCTGGAACGGGAGCTGGGCGCGGATCTGTTCCTGCGCGCCCGGGGCAACATCACGCTCACCGACGCCGGTGAGGCGCTGCTGCCGCTGGCCCGGCGGATCCTGGCCGACGCGGACACGGCCCGGTACGAGGTGCAGGAGCTGGTGCAGCTGCGCCGGGGCCGGGTACGTCTGGGGGCGACCCCGAGTCTGTGCACGGGCCTGCTGCCGGATGTGCTGCGCGCCTTCCACGACCGCTATCCCGGCATCCAGCTGCTGATCGAGGAGGGCGGCTCGCACGACCTGGTGCGGGAGCTGGCGCGCGGCGCCCTGGATCTTGCGCTGGTCGTCCTGCCCCTGCCGACTCCGTCTCCGGCGCTCACCACGGTGGAGCTGCTGCGCGAGGAGTTGGTGGTGGTGTCCTCACCCGAGGCGCCGGCTCCCGGGCGGGGCGGGCGGGTGGTGCGCATCGCCGATCTGGAGGGCGAGCGGCTGGTGATGTTCCGGCACGGCTACGACCTGCGGGAGCTGACCGTGGCGGCGTGCCGTTCCGCCGGGTTCGAGCCGGAGTTCGCGGTCGAAGGGGGCGAGATGGATGCGGTGTTGGGGTTCGTCCGGGCGGGGTTGGGGATCGCCGTGGTGCCGCGGATGGTCGCCACGCGGTCCGGGCAGGGGCTCAGGGTGACTCCGCTGGCCCGGCCCGGGTTGCAGCGCGCCATCGCACTGGCTCACCGGAGTGACGTGGCGCCGCCGCGGGCTGCGCGGGAGCTGCAGCGGATGCTTCTCGAGCGGTGACGGCCACAGTCCGCGCCCCGGTGGGGGGCTGAGCCCCCCACCCCCGTATCAGCCGGTCGCGTCCACCAGGGCCAGGTCGTGCAGGCGGTCCGGTGGGCCCGGGCGGGCGTAGTACCAGCCCTGGGCCGTGTCGCAGCCCAGTATCCGGAGCTGTTCGGCCTGGGCGCCGGTTTCCACACCCTCGACGGTGACCGCCAGGTCCAGGCTGTGGGCGAGCGAGACGATCCCTTCGACGATCTTCAGGTCGACGGGGTCGGCGGGGAACTGCTGCATGCCCCGCGTGAAGGAGCGGTCCAGTTTGAGGATGCGCACCGGCAGGCGGCGCAGGTTGGCGAGGTTGGAGTAGCCGGTGCCGAAGTCGTCCAGGGCGATGTCGACGCCCATCTCGGCCAGCCGGTGCAGGGGCTTGAGCAGGTCGTCGTCGGCGCCGATGAGCGCGGACTCGGTGACCTCCAGGCACAGGGCGTCCGGGGCGACACCCGCGCGTTCCAGGATGTCGACGGTGTCCTGGACCAGGCCGGGATGGCTGAGCTGGCACGGCGACAGGTTGACGTTGATGCGCAGGGGCCCGGCGGTGGTCTCCTCGCCATGGCGTTCTCGCCAGGCGCGGGCCTGGCGGATGGACTCCTCCAGGACCCAGCGGCCGAGCGGGACGATCAGGCCGGTGTGCTCGGCGAGCGGGATGAAGCGGTCGGGGCCGAGGACGCCGTGCTGCGGGTGCAGCCAGCGCACCAGGGCCTCGGCGCCGCGCACGCTGCCGTCACCGAGGTGGACGAGCGGCTGGTACTCGATGAAGAACTCGCCGCGTTCCAGGGCCGTGGGCAGGGCCGTCGTCAGGCCGTGGCGGGTGATCGCGCGGGCGTCCGCCTCCGGGTCGGCGAGTTCGGAGCGGTTGCCGCCCGCGGACTTGGCCCGGTACATGGTGATGTCGGCGCTCCGCAGGACCTCCGCCGCCGTGCGCTCGCCCGCCGGGCCCTCGACGATGCCCAGGCTGCCGCGCACCAGCAGGTCACGGCCGTCGATGCTGACCGGCGTGACGAGGGCGTTCATGATGCGCTCGGCGAGCTCGTCGACCTTGCGCTCGGTGCCGGGACCGGTGGTCAGGGCCACGAACTCGTCGCCGCCGAGCCGGGCGACCATCTCCCCGGGCGCGGTCGCACAGGACTGGAGCCGGTCGGCGACCTCCACCAGCAGCCGGTCGCCGGCCGCGTGTCCGAGGCTGTCGTTGACGGTCTTGAAGCCGTCCAGGTCGAGGTAGCACAGGCCGAAGCGCTGGCCCTCGCCCGCGTTCAGCGCCTTCTCCAGGCGCTCGAAGAACAGCGAGCGGTTGGGCAGGCCGGTGAGCGCGTCGTGGGTGGCCTCGTAGCGCAGCCGGAGGTTGAGCAGCCGGCGCTCGGTGGTGTCCTCCATGAGCGCGAGCTGGTACTGCGGATCCCCGTCGGCGTCGCGCAGCAGGGAGACCGTCAGGTTGGTCCACAGCACCGTGCCGTCGGGGCGGTTGAAGGCCTTTTCGAGGTGGTAGTGCTCGCGGTCGCCGCGGACGAGCTCGTCGTACAGCTTCCAGGTCTGCGGCGCGTCCTCGGGGTGCACCCAGTCCTGGACGCGGCGGCCGCGCAGGGCGTGGTCGGACTGGCCGAACATGCGCAGCAGCGCCTCGTTGACCTGCAGGACGTTGCCGTCGAGGTCGGCGATGCCGATCCCTATGGCGGCGCCCTCGAAGACCGCGCGGAAGCGGGCCTCGCTGGCGTGCAGCGCCTGGGCGACCACGCCCTGGGCCCTGAGCGCGGCCTGGGCGATGGACTCCTGCTCGGCGAGGGTGCGTTCGCGCAGCGCCCCGGCGTATCCGGCGGCCATCGCGTGCTGCAACCGCGAGCAGCGCAGGCGCGGTTCGTCCTGGGGGCCGTCCCCGGCGCAGTACAGCACCAGGTAGGCGTCCACGCAGTCCAGGGTCCGGGTCAGCGCCTCGGGGTCGGTGCAGTGCGCGCCGACCAGGGCGGCGCCGACCCCCTTCGCACCGTCCGCGTCGAAGCCGTGTGCCCGCAGCAGCTCGCTCAACCGGCGTGCGAGCGGAAGCAGTTGTTCCTCGAACTCGGCTCGGGTCAGCGACGTGGAGGTCACCGGGTAGACCGCCCGGCTCCAGATCGTCGTGAACCGGCGCAGTCTGTCCTCCGGCCCGTCCGGCTCGGCGCTCACGCCGTACGCCCCACGCCGGCGAACCCGGAGAAGGCGAACGGATCCTCGTCCTCCGGCGCCGACTCCGGCCGCCAGTCCGGCATCGGCACCAGTCCCGGTTCCACCATGTCGTACCCCTCGAAGAACCGCGCGATCTCGTCGCGCGAGCGCATGATGAGCGGATTGCGAATGTCCTTGTATACGTCCACCGCGCCCTCGGCCCGCTCGGCAGGCACCGGGATTCCCTCGTACGAGGCATGGGTGAGGATCAGCAGGCTGCCGGGCGCGAGCGCGTCGCGCAGTTCGGCCACCGCACCGTAGGGGTCGTCCGCGTCTTCCACGAAGTGCAGTATGGCAACGAGGAGGAGGGCGACCGGGCGGTTCCGGTCGATCAGCCGCTCCACCTGGGGGCTGGAGAGGATCTCCTGGGGCTTGCGCAGGTCCGCGGCGACGACGTCCGCGGTGGCGTTTTCGGCCAGCACCGCCTGGCTGTGCGCGACGGCAACCGGGTCGTGGTCGACGTAGACCACGTGGGCGCCCGGTACGGCCGCCTGGGCCACCTCGTGGACGTTGCCGAAGGTCGGGATGCCGGAGCCTATGTCGAGGAACTGGGTGATGCCCTCCCCGGCGGCGAACCGCACGGCACGCCGCATGAACGCCCGGTTGGCCTGCATGATCTTCGGCAGGCCCGGCATGAACTCCATCGCCTTGCGGGCCGCTTCCCGGTCCACCTCGAAGTTGTGCGAGCCGCCCAGGTAGTAGTCGTAGATCCGCGAGACGCTCGGCACCGTGATGTCGATGCTCCGTGGGGCCCAGGCGGGGCGCTCCATGTATCACTCCAAGGGTGGACGACAGGGACAGGCGATCCGGTGTTCGAGCTGAGGCTACTGATCGCCCGGCGAAGGAGCGACCCAAACCGGAAATTGACCGTCCGTTCCCCGCCACTGCCTGCGGCAAGTGCCCGTATGGCACCGCTGTGTGACGGATTCCGGCGCACAAAGCGGTCCGCCCCCTCCGTGCGGTGCGGAGGGGGCGGACCTTCGGTGGCGCTCCGGGCCGGGCGGGGCGATCGACCCTGGGGAGGTGATCTAGTTGCCCGGCGCGCCGACCGGCTTGCCGTCGGGCGAGACGGCGTACCAGGTGCCGCCCACGCCCTGACCGTTGGTGTCTCCGGGTGCCTTGTCCCCGGAGAAGGTGTAGATCGGCCAGCAGTTGACCGTCATCTGCTGCACACCGTCGGGACGGGTGAAGCCCATCAGGCCCTTCTTCTTGACGCCCTGGGTGTCCCCGGGCTTGACGATGCCGACGGCCGGCCACTTCTGCAGGCAGGCTCCGGTGCAGTTGGAGACGGACTTCGGCCAGGCCTTGTCCTTGAGGAAGCGGTAGACCGTCATGCCGTGCTTGTCGACGATGATGTCGCCGAGCTTGGGGTCCTTGCGGACGGAGAGACCGGGCAGGGCGGCCAGGGAGGCCTTCTTCCCGTTCGGGGCCAGCGCGAACCACTTGCCGCCCACGCCCTGGCCGTTGACGTCTCCGGCGTTGACGTCCTTGGCGTAGCGGTAGGCGGGCCAGCCGCCGATGGTGAGCTGCTTGGTGCCGTCGGCGCGGGTGACCTCGCCGAGCAGCGCCTTGTCGATGCCGGCTCCGGCCGTGGCGTCGCCGGCGGGCACGGGCGGCCAGGTGGTGGCGCAGTCGCCGGCGCAGTTCGACTTGGGCGGGTTGGCGGTGTCCTTGTCGAACCGGTAGAGGGTGAGGCCGGCGCCGTCGGTCAGCACGCTGCCCAGGTCGGGGTTGGTGGCCACGGTGAGCTTGCCCGCGGGGGCGGCCGCGGTCGGGGAGCTGGAGCTCTGGTTGCCGTCGGCGCCGTAACCGTTGCCCGATCCGGTGCCGACCCCGGCACCGGTGGTCGGGCTGCCCGCGGGCGCGGTGGCCCCGACGTTCTGGGCCGCCGATGCCGGGGTGGTGCTGTTGTCCTGACCGCACGCCGTCGTCAGCGCCAGCACCGCAGCGGCTGTGGCCACCAGTGAGGCGGTCCGCCAGGAGGTCTTCATGTCCAACTCCCCATATATGCCTGGATGTTGCAGCGCTCTGCCGCGCCGCCGCACGGCCATGGGTACGCACCGAGGGGGCCGGAGCGTTCAATGGGGAGCGGAAGTTCTTCGGGAAATTCTTTCCGGGCCCTGTGACCGGTGCCGCCGCGCGTGCCGGCGCGGGGAGCCCGCAATGGCGTGGGCAGGGCACCAATCACGCCGTTCTTCGCGTCAAACCATTGATCGCGCTATGTCCTCCCTTCGGAGCAATCCGGGCGCACTACGGCGTACGACCTGGTTCCGCACCCCCATGATCGTCGCGTGCATGGACCCGAAGTGACCCGATGCGCGCCCGCCGCACGGGTGTTGGCGCTGGTGACCCTGACCTGGACCCTCGTGGGCTGCCCGGTCGGCAGCGTTTCGGCCGACGCCTGCGCGTACGCCTCCACGGGCACGGGCGGCACGGTGGCGGTCGCCCGCGCAGGCGGCGACCACTGGCCGACGCTGCCGCCCTGCCCGATGCCCACCCCGCCCTCGCCCACACCGACCCCCAGCCCGCCGCCACCGCCCCCGAAGCCGGCACCGCCGAAGCCGAAGCCGGCTCCGCGCCCGGTGCCGAAGCCGACGCCAACACCGAAGCCGCCGGCCCGGCCCGCCCCGGATCCGCCGGCGCCGCGGCCCACACCCCCTCCCCCTCCCCCTCCCGCACCGACTCCGGCCCCCGACCCGAAGCCGAAGGCCTCCCCGCCGCCCTCGGCGAGGCCGGTGAGCTATCCGGCGTACCACCCCCACCCCGCCGCGCACCGCGCGCCCGGCCACACCACCCCGGTCATCTATGTCCTGCTCATCACCGTTCCGGCGATCGTCGCCGTCGCGGCCCTGCGCCCGCGCTGATGCGCCGGCCCGCTCATCTTCTGGAGGTATCCGTTGCCGGATTGGCTTGTTCTCGTCCTCGCGATGCTGGCGGCCTGCGCCGTGGTGGTGGTCGTCACCGTCGTGCGGCACAAACGTGCCCCCGAGGACGAGGATCCCAGCGAGACCCCGGACGTCATCGAGTACATGACGATGTGGATCGGTGTCGTGTACGCCATCGTCCTGGGCCTCGCCATCGCGGGCGTGTGGGAGGCCCACAGCTCCGCGCAGGACTATGTGCAGTCCGAGGCCCAGGCGCTGCACGAGATCTCGGAGCGGGTCCGGGTCTATCCGCCGGACGTCCGTGACAAGGTGCGCAGCGATGTCAACGCCTATGTCAGCTATGTCGTGCACCACGAGTGGCGGACGATGTCGCACGACGAGCGCGTCACCGACCGCGGCGCACAGCTGCTGCAGAAGGTCCGCCAGGACGTCACCGACTACCAGCCGAAGAACGACTTCGAGGCGCAGGCCTACCAGCCGCTGCTGGACCAGATGACCGCGGCCGACCAGGCGCGCAACGACCGTGCCGACTCCACCGGGGCCACCATGCCGGCGGTGGTGTGGTGGGGCCTGCTCACCGGGGCGCTGATCACCATCGGCATGGTGTTCGCACTGCAGATCCGGCGGACCAGACGCGAGCTGGTCCTGGCGGGCCTGTTCTCCGCGACCATCGCGTTCATGCTGTTCCTCATCTGGGACTTCGACGCCCCCTTCAGCCGGGGCATCGCGGTGACCGCGGAACCGTTCATGAACATGTTCCCGGGGGTCACCGGCTAGCGCCCCACCGCACGATCGCCCGCAGGCCTTCGCCCCGGATCCCCCGAGGGACCGGGGCGACTGCCGTGCCGACGTCCGGCGGGCGACCGGGGCGTCAGGTCCGCTTCTCGTTCCGGCGGCGCAGCCAGAACGCGCCGCCCCCGACGACCGCCAGGGTCACGAGTCCGGCGCCGATGGCCACGTCGGCCGGCGTGGCGCCGCTGGACCTGCTGCCGCCGACACCGCCCTGGACGCCGCCGAGCACGGTGAACGCGGCCGGGCGGACCAGGGTACGGCCGCCGCAGTGGATGGTGATGTCGTACCGGCCGGGCGGCGCGTCGCGGTCGATCTCGGTGGTGCCGCGGGCGGTCTCGTCGCGGAAGTCGTTGAAGTCGGTGGTGGGGAAGGCGCGGGAGGACATGGTGCCGCCGTGGCAGCCGTCCACGCTGACGGCGAGCCGGCCGCCGGCCGGGAGCACGCCGGGCTTGGAGACGATGTTCCTCAGGCTGCCGTCGCCACGGTCACCGGAGTCGTCATCCCGGCCGGAACCCTCCTCCCGGCCGGAACCCTCCTCCCGGCCGGAGCCCTCCTCCCGGCCGGAGCCCTCCTCCCGGCCGGAGCCTTCCTCCCGGCCGGAGTCGCCGCCGCGGCTGAAGTCGTCGGCACGGCTGCTGTCGCCGCCCCGGCCGCCGCTCCCGTTGTCGTCGCCCGGGCCGGAGTCCTCCTCCCGGCCCGCGTCGCGCCCCTGCTCCCCATTGTCGTTGTTGTCGTTCGAACGGTTGACGTTTCCGTGGTTGTTGAAGACCGGGTGCCTGTTGAGGTTGCCGCCGTTGCCCGTGCCGTCCGCGACGGACACGGGGGCGGCGAGCCCGAGCACGGCGACCGCGGCGCACGCGGCCGCCAGGGCGCGTTGGTTTCGCATGTGTTCCTCCGCGGGAGGCGCCCGGGGCCCGTCCCCGGTCGATCGGCGAGAAAACACCTCCCGGGAAGACCCTCGGGGGTGCGGAACACGCCCGCATGTCGAGAATGGTCCGTCCTGGTGAGCCAACAGGCCGCGCGAAAAGCACATAATCGCATATTGCTGCAGGTCACGGACCGTCAGAAATTTTCTCCGGACGGCAACTCGGATGGCGCACCACAAAGGCCCGTGGGCCACCCGTTCGCCAGTCGTCCCGTCGCCCGCCGCACGCGCGGGACTTAGCGTTTTCCCATGCGCGATGGCCGTGGCGAGACCGCGTCGAGAGGGGATGGCGAATGTCTGCGTACGGGCTGCCCGGGCTTGCCGAAGAGGAGGAGCGGCGGAGGAGGCGCGCCCCGTGGGGCGTCATAGCGCTGGTCCTGCTGACCGGTCTGGCGCTCATTCGGAATGGTTCGGGTGAGTTCGACATCGGTCCGCCCCAGCCCGCCTCGGCTGCGGCCCCGGACAGCCGCGTCGGCGCGGGCGCCTTCTCCACGGTTCCGACGTCGCTCGGGTTCTCGGCCGCCAACCGGGTCCGCATCCCCGCGATCCAGGTGAACGCCCCGGTCATGCCCGCCGGTCTGGACGCGGCCGGCTGGGTCGCCGCGCCGCCGCCGGAGGATCCCAACCTGGCGGGCTGGTTCACCGGTGCCGTCTCCCCCGGCGAGAAGGGGACCGCCGTCATCGTCGGGCACGTCGACAACCAACGGGGCCCCGCCGTGTTCTACGGGCTCGGGGCCCTGAAGAAGGGAAACCGGATCGAGGTCCTGCGCAAGGACGGAAAGACCGCGGTGTTCGAGACCTACGGTGTCGAGGTCTTCTCCAAGAGCGGTTTTCCGGGGGACCGCGTCTACGGCTCGAAGGGAACACCGGAACTGCGGGTCATCACCTGCGGCGGTGGTTTTTCCAGGAAGAACGGTTACGACGGAAACGTCGTCGTCTTCGCCCGTCTGGTCGGGGTGAACTGAAGCCACCGCGGCCGGGCGGGCGAAGACCCGGGAAACCGTCATACGCGCCGGCGCGGCGGCACGGTCATCCGGTATCCGGAGTCGAGGAGATGGGGCAGCCATTCACGGATCGCGCGGACGGTCTGCGACCGGTCGCCCCCGGCGTCGTGGGAGAGCACCACGACGCCGGGGGCGGCGCCGCTCTCCACCCGGTCGACGATGGTGCCGGTGCCGGGCTCCGTCCAGTCGGTGGTGTCGACCGTCCAGGCCATCGGCTCCATGCCCAGCTCGGCGCCCAGCTGGAACGCGGCCCGGTTCCAGGCGCCGTAGGGCGCGCGGAACCACTGCGGGCGCTCGCCGTAGGTGTCCTCGATGACGTCGCTGGTGCGCTTCATCTCGGAGCGGATCTGCTTGCGGTCGAGGGTCGTCAGCAGCGGATGCGTCCAGGTGTGGTTGCCCACGACATGGCCTTCGTCGGCCATCCGGACCACCAGCTCCCTGTTGTCGACGACGCACTCGCCGCACACGAAGAACATGGCCCGCACGTCGTACTTGGCGAGGGTGTCCAGGATGTGCGGGGTGTAGTCCGGGTTGGGGCCGTCGTCGAAGGTCAGCATCATGCTCCGGCCGCGCCCGGAGATCCGGAGGATGGGCTCCTTGCGGACCTTCAGTCTGTGCGGCGCGGCACGCGGCGGTCCGTAGCCGGTGAGCGGCTGGAGCCGGAAGGCGGAGGACTTGGGCACCTGACGGGCCTGTGGTCCGGGCGCGGGGGCGGCGGTCCCGGCGCCGTCCTCGGCGCCAGTCGCGAGTACGGCCCCGGCGGCGCCCGCCGCCCCCAGCGCGGCGGCACCGCCCAGGAGCATCCGGCGCCGTGTCAGCAACTGATCCTTCTGCATGACTCATCACTCGCCCCACCGGACTCCGGCGCACCACAACGACACTGGTGCGGCGGCGGGAATACACCCGGACGGACCAGCGCCGGGGCCGGTGCACCGCCTCCCGGCCCCCGCCGGGGACCGGACGCTCAGCGGCGGCGCACCAGCGGGAACGGCAGGGTCTCCCGGATCGTCATGCCGGTGAGGAACATCACCAGCCGGTCGACGCCGAGGCCGAGGCCGCCGGTCGGGGGCATCGCGTACTCGAGGGCCTCCAGGAAGTCCTCGTCCAGCTCCATGGCCTCCGAATCGCCGCCGGCGGCCAGCAGCGACTGCTCGGTGAGCCGCCGGCGCTGCTCGACCGGGTCGGTCAACTCGGAGTAGGCGGTGCCGAGTTCGGTGCCGAAGGCGACGAGGTCCCAGCGCTCGGCGAGCCGCGGGTCGGTGCGGTGCTGCCGGGTCAGCGGGGAGACGTCGGTCGGGAAGTCCCGGTAGAAGGTGGGGAGTTGGGTGCGCTCCTCGACGAGCCGCTCGTACATCTCCAGGACGATGTCACCGGGTCCGTCGTCGGCGGTGTACGGCACTCCAGTCCGGTCGCACAGCCGGTGCAGCCGCAGCAGTTCGGTGCCGGGGCCGATCTCCTCCCCCAGTGCCTCGGAGATCGCGCCGTAGACCGTTCTGACCGGCCACTCCCCGGAGATGTCGTGCTCCTGCCCGCCCTTGCGTGCCACCGGGGAGCCGAAGGCTGCGGTCGCCGCGCCCTGGATCAGCTCGCGCGTCAGGTCGAGCATGACGTCGTAGTCGGCATACGCCTGGTACGCCTCCAGCATGGTGAACTCGGGGTTGTGCTTGTAGGAGACACCCTCGTTGCGGAAGGTGCGGCCCAGTTCGAAGACCTTCTCCAGGCCGCCGACGCACAGGCGCTTCAGGTACAGCTCGGGGGCGATGCGCAGATACAGGTCGAGGTCGTAGGCGTTGATGTGGGTGGTGAAGGGGCGCGCGTTGGCGCCGCCGTGGATCTGCTGCAGCATCGGGGTCTCGACCTCGACGAAGCCGCGGTCGAGCAGGCCCTGCCGCAGGGCCTGTACGGCGGCGGAGCGGGCCCGGATCACGGCGCGGGCGGCGGGGCTGGTCGCGAGGTCGAGATAGCGGCGGCGGACCTTCGCCTCGGGGTCGGTGAGGCCGCGGCGTTTGTCCGGCAGCGGGCGCAGGCATTTGCCGGTGAGCTGCCAGGAGGTGACGAAGACGGTGGGTTCGCCCTTGTCGCTGAGGCCGGTGCGGCCGGTGGCGGTGATGTGGTCGCCGATGTCGGTGCCGGCGGTGAAGCGGTGGAGGGCGGCGGCCGAGCGCTCGCGGGTGAGGGCGATCTGGTGGTCACCGGACCAGTCGCGCAGCACGGCGAAGACGATGCCGCCGAAGTCGCGGACCAGCATGAGCCGTCCGGCGACGGTGACGTCCTCGTCGGGGGGCACGTCGGCGAGGGCGTGGGTGGGGGCGGGGACGCCGACCGGGTAGGGGTCGGTGCCGTCGGCGCGCAGCCGGTCGAGCTTGTGGTGCCGGACGCGGACCTGGTCGGGCAGGCCGGCGCCCGGTGCGGCGGTCCCGGCCTGGTCCCCTCCCTCGAGGCCGAGCGCCGTCAGCGGAGGCAGTCCCGCCGTGGTGGCGGGCGGCTGCCCGGCCTTCGGGTGCCCCTTTCCCCAGAGTTTGCGCAACGACGGTACGGAGACGAAGCCTTCGGCGATGCCGGAGGCCAGGCCGATGCGGGCGAGGGCGGCGGTGTCGCCGTAGCAGATGAACCGTGGGTACCAGTCCGGGTGGTACTTGGCGTTGGAGCGGTACAGGGCCTCCAGCTGCCACCAGCGGGAGAAGAACAGCAGCAGGCGCCGCCAGAGCCTGAGGACCGGCCCGGCGCCGATGCGGGCGCCCTCCTCGAAGACCGACCGGAAGACGGCGAAGTTCAGCGACATCCTGCGGATGCCCAGCTTGGGGGCGGCGGCGCACAGCTCGGCGACCATGAACTCCATGACCCCGTTGGGGGCGGCACGGTCACGGCGCATCAGGTCCAGGGAGATGCCGTCGCGGCCCCAGGGCACGAAGGAGAGCAGGGCGAGCAGCCGGCCGTCCTCGCCGAGGGCCTCCACGAGCAGGCAGTCTCCGTCGGCGGGGTCGCCGAGCCGGTCCAGGGCCATGGAGAAGCCGCGCTCGGTCTCGGTGTCGCGCCAGGCGTCGGCCTTGTCGACGATCTCCTCCATCTCCCGTTCGGTGAGGGTGGCGTGCCGGCGGATGCGGCAGGTGGCACCGGTACGGCGGACGCGGTGCACGGCCTGCCGGGTCACCCGCATGTCCCGGCCGTCCAGGTCGAAGGAGGCCACCTGCACGATCGCCTCGTCGCCGAGCTGGAGGGCGCCGAGTCCGGCGCGGGCGTAGGCGCGGGCGCCGTCCTCGGAGGCGCCCATCACGGCGGGCGCCCAGGCGTACCGGCGGGCCACGTCCAGCCAGGCGGCGATGGCGTGCGGCCAGGCCTCGGGATCGCCGACGGGATCGCCGCTGGCCAGGCAGACGCCGGCCTCGACGCGGTAGGTGACGGCGGCCTTGGCGCTGGGCGAGAAGACGACGGCCTTGTCGCGGCGGGTGGCGAAGTAGCCGAGGGAGTCCCGATCGCCGTAGGCGGCCAGGAGGGCGCGGATCCGGGCCTCCTCGTCGCCGTGCAGGGCGGCTTCCAGGCGCTGGGAACGGAACAGTGTGGCGGCGGCGTTCAGCAGGGCCAGGGCGCCGAGCAGGCCGAGCACGAAGGTGACCTGGCGGGGCGGGTGGCCGGAGAAGGAGCGGCTGGAGACCAGTCCGCCGCACACCCGGTCGGCCGCCCAGGCCAGGTGCTGGTTCGCCGGGAGCGTGCCCGGGAACAGCATGACGAGCCCCCAGCCCAGCAGAATCGCCACCACGAGACCGCCCAGCAGCACGGCGAGCGCCCGCCAGACCGCGCCGTGGCGGGAGGCGGCGTAGAACTCCCCGCGGGCCACGACGAGCAGGAGCAGCAGCAGGCCGCACAGCACCAGGGACGGCAGTGACTCGGCGTACATGCCGAGGCCCACGCCGAGCGCGTCGGTGAGGACCACCAGGCCGAGATAGACGACGACCAGCCACCAGGCGACCTTCTTGCGGGCGGCGGTGGCGCCGGCCAGCAGGAACAGGAAGACGGCGTAGGCCAGGTTGGCGCTGATGGGCAGGAGCAGCAGGTCGAGGGCGTGCACGACCGGGCGGAGCAGGTCGCGCAGCGGTTCGCTGAGCGCGAGCAGGGCGCACAGCAGGCCGAGCGCGGCGAAGAGCGTCGCGAAGGCCTCGGGCACCCAGCCGAGCCGCCCGCCGGCGGGCGGGCGTATCGGGGCCGTGGGGTCCCTCCGTGCGGCGGGCTCCGCGCTGGCGGTCATGGTTCCGACTGTAGGAAGGGCTCGCGCGGCTCGCCCGTCGAGGGGATGCCGGGGGCGCCCCCGGGAGACCGGCGTCCCCTGTACTGAGACGGCAGGGACGCCGGGGGCGCGACTGCGGGCGGCCGACGTCCCGCACGCAGGGGCCGCTCCGGGAGCCCGGCATCCCGCACGCAGAGGCGGGTGCGGGGGGCCGGACGGCCCGGGAGACCGACGTCCCGCGCACCGGAGCGGCCCGCGAGACCGGCGTCGCCCGCACCGGGACGGGGGCGGGGCCAGGCCATCAGCCCGGCATGCCACCCGCCGAGCCGACGCACGCGCGCCACCCAGGAGCTGCCCGCACCGATCGCACCGGCCACAAGCGCCAACCCCCGAACGACAAGCGCCCCGCGAGGCCACCTCAGCGGGCGAACCACCAGCCCCACCACCGGACCGCCCCAGCCCTGGCCACAAGCCCCACCAGACCGCCACCCCTGGCCTCAAGCCCACACCGCCCTGCGCCGCCTGCCCGAACGGCGCCCCGACGTGGGCCGTCGGCCGACGGCGGCCCGGCCCCCGCCACGGTCCGCCCGACCAGGCCAGGCCCCACCACCCGGCCCGACAACCCGCCGGGCCCACGACCGCCCCGGCCCGACAACCGCCCACCCGACAGCCGCACGGCACCCGCCGTTCGCCCCACGGCTCTGCAGGAACAGGGGATTCCGATAGCCTCGCCACCGTGACGGAACAGCACTCGCACACACCCTCGAACCAGTTCGAGCGAGGTACGGACGGGCCGAAGGTCATCCTGGTCGGGGTGGACGGCTCCGACTCCTCGCTGCGTGCCGCGGCGTACGCGGGCGGGCTCGCCCGGCGGCAGCACGCACTGCTGGCCGTGGTGTACGTACAGCCGGTGCTGGCCGCCGGGGCGGCGCTCGGGGCGCCGGTGGCGGAGACGACCGACGAGATCGCCGAGGACCTGGTCACCTACATCCGGGAGGCGGCCGAGCGGGTCAAGGGGATATTCGAGGTGCGCTGGGAGTTCCACACCTTCCGCGGCGACCCTTACAGCGGGCTGGTGAAGGCGGCCGACGAGCTCAAGGCGGACGCGGTGATCGTGGGCGCCTCGGAGCAGGCCGGTCACCGGATCATCGGCTCGGTGGCGATCCGGCTGGTGAAGGCGGGACGCTGGCCGGTGACGGTCGTCCCGTAGAGCGCCCACAGCAGCAGCGGGGTCGCCGGCAGCGGCATTCCGGTGAGGGCGGCCGCAGAGCCCCATGGCCGGGCCCCACGGCGCGCTGGGCCGGCGGGCGGGCCACCCGGGAGCCGGGCAGTGCGCCGAGGCACGGCGATGGCGAGGCCGTGTGCTGGGGCTC
>NZ_JBEPBF010000040.1:0-71618 GCF_040298985.1 Streptomyces sp. NPDC001093
TGGGCGTCCTGCCGGTGCGCGGTCCGCATCGAGGCCGTCCGCAGCACGGGCGCCGGGTGCCGGCCGACGTAAGCACGGGCGCCGGTTGCCGGCCGACGTACACGCCGCCCGCCTCGTCGGCTCCGGGATCGACGGTCACCTCGACGCCGCCGCTCACCGCCGCGTCCATGCGCTCCGCCTCCACCGGCAGCCCCGCCGCCGCGAGCTGCGTCCGCACCTCGCCCGCCCACACGTGCCGGCGGTGCAGCGTCTCGGCGTCCGCGCGCTCGAAGCCGTAGTACGTCTGCCTCCATGGCCCGGCACGCTACAACCCGCCGCTGACACCTTCGTCAAGCCGCGTGAACAGGGCGGGCCCCCGGGACCGAAGTCCCGGGGGCCCGCCCTGTTGAGCGCTGCCGACGCCGTTGTCGTACTAGTGCCCGGTGCTCAGTTGTCGTCCTCGTCGATCAGGAACCCGCGCATCGGCGAGGGTGCCTGACCCATCGGGGACGGGCCCTGCGGGCGGACCGGGGCCATCGGCTGGGTCATGGCCGGGGTCATCTGCTGCTGGCCGCCGTACGACGGGGCGGACGGACCGGGGTTGCCGCCCATCGTCTGGTTGCCGCCGTAGGACGGGGCGCTCGCGCCGGCCGGGGCCATGGAGGGCGCCGGGGACGGCGGCAGGGACGCGGTGGCGGGGGTGCGCGGCGGGGCCAGGGAGTCGTCGGCCTGGGTCTCCAGCTGGCGCAGCTGGGACTCGAGGTACGACTTCAGGCGCGTGCGGTACTCGCGCTCGAAGCCGCGCAGGTCCTCGACCTTGCGCTCCAGCGTGGCGCGGGCGGACTCCAGGGAGCCCATCGCGACGCGGTGCTTCTCCTGCGCGTCCCGCTCCAGGGCGTCGGCCTTGGCTCGGGCGTCACGCTCCAGACCCTCGGCGCGGCTGCGGGCCTCGCCGACGATCTTGTTGGCCTCGGAGCGGGCCTCGGCGATCGCCTGGTCGGCGGTCTGCTGGGCCAGCGAGAGGACTCGGGCGGCGCTGTCGCCGCCGGGGCCCTGACCGGGGCCGCCCATCGGACCGCCCATGGGGCCGCCCATCGGGCCACCCATCTGCTGCATGGGCGGCTGGCCGCCCATCGGGCCCTGACCCATCGGACCCTGACCCATCGGACCCTGACCCATCGGACCCTGACCCATCGGACCCTGGCCCATCGGGCCCTGGCCCATCGGACCCTGGCCCATCGGACCGGGACCCTGCGGGCCGCCCTGGCCGCCGGGACCGGCGGGCAGCTGCGGGGCGCCGCTCGGCAGCTGGGGCGGGCCACCCATGGGGCCGCCCATCTGCTGCTGCGGCGGGCCCGATATGCCGGCGGGCACCGGCGCGCCGGGACCTCGCATGCCCTGCTGCTGCGGGTGCGGCTGCTGGTCCTGCTCCGGCGGGCCCTTGCGCATGTTCTGCTGGTTCTGCGCGGCCGCACGGGTCGCCGCGGCCAGCTTGGCGCGCAGGTCCTCGTTCTCGCGGAGCAGACGGGTCAGTTCGGCTTCGACCTCGTCGAGGAAGGCATCGACCTCGTCCTCGTCATAGCCTTCTCGGAGGCGGACGGTCGTGAACTGCTTGTTCCGCACGTCCTCGGGGGTCAACGGCATCTCTTCACCTCAACGTAGTCATCGGCAGTCGGCAAGACCGTATCGTCCACCCTCATCACATGAAGCTCCCCGTGATGGAGAGGAGGATGTAGACGATGATCATCAGTACGAAGAAGGACAGGTCGAGCGCCACGCCCCCGAGACGCAGCGGCGGGATGAACCGCCGCAGAAGCTTCAGCGGTGGATCGGTGACAGTGTAGGTGGCCTCCAGTACGACCACCATCGCCTTGCCGGGTTGCCACGAGCGGGCGAACTGGAACACGTAATCCATGACCAGCCGGAAGATGAGCACGACGAGGAACACCAGCAGCGCGGTGTGGACCACCGTGACGAACACGCTCATGGCCTGCGCTTCCCTCTCCCCTGTTCCGTGCTCTTCCGAGCCTCGATCCGGTTGTTGCGTCTCAGCTCTGGTTGAAGAACCCGCCCTCTGCGATGCGGGCCTTGTCCTCCGCCGTGACATCGACGTTAGCAGGAGACAACAGGAACACCTTCTGCGTCACCCGCTCGATGCTGCCGTGAAGACCAAACACCAAACCGGCCGCAAAGTCGACAAGTCGCTTTGCGTCTGTGTCATCCATCTCAGTCAGATTCATGATCACCGGGGTGCCCTCACGGAAGTGTTCCCCGATGGTACGGGCCTCGTTGTAGGTCCGGGGGTGAAGCGTGGTGATCCGGTAAGGCTCTCGCTCGGACACAACCTTGGGCATGATCACCGGTGCGTTCTTCTCGAGGGACTGACGTTCTTGTGTGATGGATGCCACGGGCGCGATCCGCGCCGGACGTCCGGATTCCGCGGCGAGCGCAGCCGAACGGACCACCGGCTCGCGCGGCGCGGGCGGTTGCACGATTCGCACCTCTTCGTCCCTTTGGGACTGATGTGCGCTGTGCGACTGGTGTGAAGATTCGTGCCTTCGGTGATCCCGCTCGGGTTCCGGGTCCAACTCGGGCTCGAAGTCGTCGTCGGGGTCGAATCCGCGGCCGTCGTACCCATCGTCCTCCACGAGGCCGAGGTAGACCGCCATCTTGCGCATCGCGCCGGCCATGCTCTGAGTCCTCCGCTCTGTGGTGGATCGGCTGACGACTGCCAAGTGCCCGCGATCCACGAGGTCGTTGCGCCCGCTTTGAACAGGCACTGACCATATTTTCTGCTGTGGTCCGACTTCTTGGCGACGTTACCCGAGCCTAGGGCGGACTCCGAGTACCGCAGTGCCGACGCGCACATGTGTCGCCCCGGCGGCCACGGCCTGTTCGAGGTCCGCACTCATCCCTGCTGACACCATGGTTGCAGCCGGATGGGCTCGGCGCAGGTCAGTCGACAAATCCATGAGCCGTTCAAACGCCGCCTGTTCGCGTCCCGCGTACTCCCCGGTGAGCGGAGCGACGGTCATCAGCCCGTCGAGCCGCAGTCCCGGAGCCTCGCCGATGAGGTCGGCCAACTCTTCGATTCCGCCCGGGCCCACGCCTCCGCGCTCGCCCCGGCCGCTCTCCCCCGCGTCCAGGGCCACCTGGACGAGGCAGCCCACCTCGCGCCCCGCCCGCACGGCCTCCTTCGACAGAGCCGTGACGAGCCTGGGACGATCCACGGACTGCACGACATCCGCGTAACCGACCACGGAACGGACCTTGTTGGTCTGCAACTGACCGACAAAGTGCCATTTGAGCGGCAGATCCGCACATGCCGCAGCCTTCGGTGCCGCGTCCTGGTCACGGTTCTCGGCGACATGGCGCACACCGAGTTCCGACAGGATCCGCACATCGCTCGCCGGGTAGGTCTTGGTGACCACGATCAGGGTCACCTCCTCCCGCTTGCGCCCTGCCGCCACACACGCGGCGGTGATGCGCTCCTCCACTTTCGCCAGGTTTCCGGCGAGTTCGGTCTTACGGTCCGTCATGCCCCATCAGTCCAGCCAGACATAGCCCGCGAGCCGCCCGGTGGTGCGGTCTCGGCGGTACGAGAAGTGGTCGCCCGACTCCAGCGTGCACTCCGGCGACTGCGCCCGGTCGCACACCCCGAGCCGGTCGAGCTGTGCGTGCACCCCGGCGCTCACGTCGACCGCCGGCGTGCCCCAGCTCGTCCCAGCGTGCGCCGCCGGTTCGACGGCCGCCACCTCGGCGCGCATCGCCTCCGGCACCTCGTAGCACCGCCCGCACACGGCCGGTCCGGTGCGAGCGACGATCCGGCCCGGCTCGGCGCCGAGTCCGACCATGGCCCGTACGGCGGCGGGGACGACGCCCTTGACCATGCCGGGCCGGCCCGCGTGCGCCGCCGCCACGACCCCGGCCACGGGATCGGCCAGCAGCACCGGCACACAGTCGGCGGTGAGGACGGCGAGGGCGAGTCCGCGGCGCGCGGTGACGATCGCGTCGACCTCCGGCACCGGGCTCTCTCCCCAGGGCTCGTCCACCACGGCCACGTCGGCGCCGTGCACCTGGTTCATCCAGACGACCCGGCCCGGGTCGAGGCCGAGCGACTTGGCCGCGATGTCCCGGTTGGCCCGTACGGCCTCCGGGTCGTCGCCCACCGCGCCGCCGAGGTTCAGCTCCTCATACGGAGCGGCGCTCACCCCGCCCCACCGGTCGGTGAAGGCGAAGTGCGCGCCGCTCACGCGCTCGCGCGTTCCTATCACTTGAGGAAGTCCGGCACATCCAGCTCCTCGGCCGCGCTGTCCGCGTAGGAGGGGCGGGGCGCCGGCGTCACCGGCGGGGCGGCCGGGATGTCGGCCACCGGCTCGGGCGCCGGCTCCGGCTCCTCCTTGGGCTTGACGCTGCCCAGCGAGCCGAAGGACGGACGGCTGGGCTCGCTCGGCCGGGCCGGACCGGGCTCGTCGCGGCGGGAGCCCGCCGAAGCCGAGGCCGAGCCGAGGACGTTGTCCCGGCGGGCCGGGGGCTGGCCGCCGTCGAAGCCGGCCGCGATCACGGTGACCCGGACCTCGTCGCCGAGGGCGTCGTCGATGACCGCGCCGAAGATGATGTTGGCCTCGGGGTGGGCGGCCTCGCTGACCAGCTGGGCGGCCTCGTTGATCTCGAACAGACCGAGGTCGGAGCCGCCGGAGATGGAGAGCAGCACGCCTCGGGCGCCGTCGATGGACGCCTCCAGCAGCGGCGAGGAGATGGCCATCTCGGCCGCGGCCACCGCGCGGTCGTCGCCGCGGGCCGAGCCGATGCCCATGAGGGCCGAACCGGCCTCGGACATGACCGACTTCACATCGGCGAAGTCGAGGTTGATCAGGCCGGGCGTGGTGATGAGGTCGGTGATGCCCTGGACACCGGAGAGCAGGACCTGGTCGGCGGACTTGAAGGCGTCCAGGACCGAGACCTGGCGGTCCGAGATGGACAGCAGCCGGTCGTTGGGGATGACGATGAGGGTGTCGACCTCTTCGCGCAGCTCGGCGATGCCGTCCTCGGCCTGGTTCGCGCGGCGCCGTCCCTCGAAGGTGAACGGGCGCGTCACCACGCCGATGGTCAGGGCGCCCAGCGAGCGCGCGATGTTGGCCACGACGGGCGCGCCGCCGGTGCCGGTGCCGCCGCCTTCACCGGCCGTCACGAAGACCATGTCGGCCCCCTTGAGGACCTCCTCGATCTCCTCGCGGTGGTCCTCGGCGGCCTTGCGGCCGACGGCCGGGTTGGCTCCGGCGCCGAGTCCGCGGGTGAGTTCGCGGCCGACGTCGAGCTTGACGTCGGCGTCGCTCATCAACAGCGCCTGTGCGTCGGTGTTGATGGCGATGAACTCGACACCCTTGAGACCGACCTCGATCATCCGGTTGATGGCATTGACACCACCGCCGCCGACACCGATGACCTTGATGACTGCGAGGTAGTTCTGCGGTGCTGCCACGTCGAAGGCCTCTCGCCTCGAATTACGTTGTCGCCGCCGGGCGGTGCCCCGCGCCGGGACGACGGATGCCGAATGGGACGGTCCGTAACGCCGACCCGAACCCTAACCCTGAAGTTTAGGGTTACCAGTGTGTCTGTTCCCTGGAGTCTTCTGAACAGGACACTAAGTCGACAAGTGGCGCCCGTTCAACGAACACGCCGAACCTCCCGTTTTTCTTTTCACCCTATGTGATCAGCCATAGCAGTGCCCAACCAGGGTGCTGGCCTGCGCTGATGTGCGTCAACTCCCCGATGACGCAGGGGCGGTGGGAACGCTGACGTCGAAGTGCCGCGCGCCGGGAGCTGCTTTCATGAGAGCTGCGAGGGTCCGTGCCTTGGCCCGGCCGTTCTCGCTGCTGCCCCACGCGACCGTGCGGCCGTCGGCCAACTCCAGCGAGATGGCGTCGTAGGAACGGACTTGGACGGCCCGGGTGTCCGCCGCCACGGCGGCCGGCAGATCGCCCGCGACCCGGACCGCCTCCCGCACCAGCCGGTCGGTGCCGAAGCGCCGGAAGCTCGCGGCGGCGGAACCGGTGCGGGAGAGGGACAATTCCAGCGCCGGAACGCCATTCGGCGCCTGCGAAACCGTGGCGAACCGGACACCTTCGTGGTCGATTTCGACGAAGTCCCGGCCCTTTCGGCTCAGCAGAACCGGAGTGCGCTCGGTCACTTTCAGGCCGATTCCATGGGGCCAGGCACGGACCACGTCAACCGTGTCAATTCGGGGCAGTTTCCGGCGGAGTCGGGCTTCGATGCCGTCCGTGTCGACGGAAATCATCGGCGCCCCGACCGGTACGGCCGCCGCGTCCAGCACCTCGGCGGGGGTCAGCACGCGCGTGCCGGACACCGAGACGTGCTCGACGCACACCCATGTCGATCCGTACAACACCCAGGTGCCACCGGCCCCGAGGAGCACGGCGAGCGCGGCCAGGATGACGATCGTACGAAGGCGCGGCTTTTTGAGCCTCCGGACGAGCGGCGGGCCGGACGACTCCTGCTGGCGTTCACCGCGCTCGGCGGTGGAGGGTCCGGCCACGCTCACTGCCCTTTCGTCATACGGTCCTAACGGCGCGAGGCGATCGCCTCGTACACCATGCCGACGAGCAGGTCGTCGGCGTCCCGGCGGCCGAACTCGCTTGCCGCGCGGGACATCTCGTACAGCCGGTGCGGATCGGCGAGCACGGGCAGGACGTTCTGCTGCACCCACTCGGGCGTGAGTTCCGCGTCGTCGACGAGGAGGCCGCCGCCGGCCTTCACCACCGGCTGGGCGTTGAGCCGCTGTTCGCCGTTGCCGATCGGCAGCGGGACATAGGCGGCCGGGAGTCCGACGGCGGAGAGTTCGGCGACGGTCATCGCGCCCGCGCGGCAGAGCATCATGTCCGCCGCGGCATACGCGAGGTCCATCCGGTCCAGGTAACTTACCGGGATGTAGGGGGGCATCCCCGGCATCTGGTGCACCTGCGGCAGTTCGTTCTTCGGGCCGACCGCGTGCAGGATCTGGATGCCGGCCTGCTGCAGCCACGGGGCGACCTGCTGGACGACCTCGTTGAGGCGGCGGGCGCCCTGGGAGCCGCCGGAGACGAGCAGCGTGGGCAGGTTCGGGTCGAGGCCGAAGCGGTGGCGCGCCTCGGGGCGGACGGCCGCACGGTCCAGGGTGGCGATGGAGCGGCGCAGCGGGATGCCGATGTAGCGGGCGTCGCGCAGCTTGCTGTCGGGCGTGGAGACGGCGACCCGGGCCGCGTACCGCGAGCCGATCTTGTTGGCCAGGCCCGGGCGGGCGTTGGCCTCGTGGATCACGATGGGCACGCCGAGGCGCTTGGCGGCCAGGTAGCCGGGCAGGGCGACATAACCGCCGAAACCGACCACCACGTCCGCCTTGGTGCGTTCCAGGATCTGTTCGGCGGCCTTGATGGTGCCGCGCAGCCGGCCCGGAACGGTGATCAGCTCGGGGGTCGGCTTGCGGGGCAGCGGCACCGCCGGGATCAGCGCCAGCTCGTAGCCGCGCTCCGGGACGAGCCGGGTCTCCAGGCCGCGCTCCGTGCCCAGGGCCGTGATCCCCACGGTCGGGTCCTGCCTGCGCAGGGCGTCCGCGAGGGCGAGCGCGGGCTCGATGTGGCCGGCGGTCCCCCCACCGGCGAGTACGACATGCACCGAAATTCACCGCTCTCCGGACGAACGCGCCACCGAGGCACGCCGTCGCATCGTGTTCCATCTCCGAGGCCCCCGCTCACCGCCGGAGCCTCCCGCCCGCTTTCTACCAAAGCGAGGTTGCCGCATCGCAAGCGCCGCCCGCGCAGCGGGCTCGTCGCGTGCGAAGGCGATCAGCAGCCCGATGGCGAACATGGTCGGCAGCAGGGCGGACCCTCCGTAGGAGAACAGCGGGAGGGGGACGCCGGCGATCGGCAGCAGACCGAGCACCGCACCGATGTTGATCACCGCCTGGGCGGTGATCCAGGTGGTCACGCCTCCCGCGGCGTACCTCACGAAGGGGTCCTCCGTGCGTCCGGCCACGCGGATACCCGCATAGCCTAGAGCCGCGAACAGGGCGAGCACCGACAGCGTCCCCGCCAGGCCCAGTTCCTCACCGGTGACCGCGAAGATGAAGTCGGTGTGGGCTTCGGGAAGTTGGCCCCATTTTTCCACACTCGCACCGAGACCGGAACCAAAAAGTCCGCCGGAGGCGAGGGCGTAGATGCCGTGCACGGCCTGCCAGCACATGTCGTTCGGGCCGGAGTCGGTGGCGGCGATGCAGTTGAGGCGGGCGAGGCGGTGGGGGCTGGTCTTGATGAGGACGCCGCCGATCAGGGTCGCGATCGTCAGCACCCCCGCGAACAGCCGGGTGGGCGCCCCCGCGAGCCACAGCAGGCCGAACAGGATCGCGGTGAGGATGATCGTCGTACCCATGTCGCCGCCGAGCATGATCAGACCGAGCAGCAGGAAGGTGACCGGCACCAGCGGCACCAGCATGTGCTTCCACTGGGTCAGCAGCCTCTTCTCCTGCTTGCGGGCGATCAGGTCCGCGCCCCACAGCACCAGGGCGAGCTTGCCGAACTCGCTGGGCTGGGCCTGGAAGGAGCCGCCGAGGGAGATCCAGTTCTGGTTGCCGTTGACCGTCATCCCTATCCCGGGCACCTGCACCAGGGCCATCAGGAAGACGGCGGCGGCCAGGATCGGATAGGCGAGCGCCCGGTGCAGTTTCACCGGCATGCGGGAGGCCGTGAACAGCAGTACGCCGCCCAGCACGGCGGCCAGCAGCTGCTTGCGGAAGAAGTACGACCCCGGCAGCGACATCTGCAGTGCGGTGATCTGGGAGGCCGAGTAGACCATCACCAGGCCCAGCACGATGATCAGCACGCTGCCGCCGAGGATCAGGTAGTAGGCGGTCAGCGGCCGGTCCCAGGCCTTGCGTGCCCGCCCGTAGAGCCGTTGCACGGGACTCTCGCCCGTGGGCCGGGAGACGGCGGGACGCGGACGCCGGGACGCCCCCTGCACGGGCGGCTTTCCGGTACGGCTACTGGGCATCGGCGCCTCCACTGAACGTCGACCGTCCCACGCGTCCCTCCCAAGATCCGCCCGGCGGGCGGCCGGGGTCAGGCTTCGAGTTCGCGGACCGCCGCCGCGAACGCGTCACCGCGCTGGTTGTAGTTGGTGAACATGTCCATGGAGGCGCAGGCCGGGGCCAGCAGCACCGTGTCACCGGGCTGAGCGAGCCGCCTCGCCTCCGTCACCGCCTGGAGCATCGCCCCAGTGTCGGTCCGGTCGAGGTCGACCACGGGTACTTCCGGGGCGTGTCGCGCGAGGGCGTCGCGGATCAGCGCCCGGTCGGCGCCGATCAGGACGGCACCGCGAAGTCGCTTTGCCGACTTGGCGACCAGTTCCCCGAAGGTCGCACCCTTCGCCAGACCACCCGCAATCCATACAATCGACTCATATGCCGCCAACGAGGCCTCCGCGGCATGGGTGTTGGTCGCCTTGGAGTCGTCCACGTACGCGACGCCGTCGAGGTCGGCGACGTGCTCGATGCGGTGCGCGTCCGGGCGGAAGGCCCTGAGGCCGTCCCGTACGGCCTGGGCGGGCACCCCGTAGGCGCGCGCGAGGGCCGCCGCGGCAAGGGCGTTGGCGATGTTGTGCGGGGCCGGCGGATCGATGTCGGAGACCTCGGCCAGCTCCTGGGCGTTCTTCTGCCGGTTCTCGACGAAGGCGCGGTCGACCAGGATGCCGTCCACGACGCCGAGTTGGGAGGGCGCGGGGCTGCCGAGGGTGAAGCCGATGGCCCGGCAGCCCTCCTCGACGTCGGCCTCGCGCACCAGCTCCTCGGTGAGCTTGTCGGCCACGTTGTAGACGCAGGCGATCCGATTGCCTTCGTAGATACGGCCCTTGTCCCTGGCGTACGCCTCCATGGAGCCGTGCCAGTCGAGGTGGTCGGGGGCGAGGTTGAGGACGGCGGCCGAGTGGGCGCGCAGCGAGGGCGCCCAGTGCAGCTGGTAGCTGGAGAGCTCCACCGCGAGGACGTCGTAGGTCTCCTCGCCGAGGACGGCGTCCAGCAGCGAGACGCCGATGTTGCCCACGGCGGCCGTGCGCAGGCCCGCGGCCCTCAGGATGGACGCGAGCATCTGCACGGTCGTGGTCTTGCCGTTGGTGCCCGTGACGGCCAGCCACGGGGCGGCGTCGGGGCCGCGCAGGCGCCAGGCCAGCTCGACGTCGCCCCAGACCGGCACGCCCGCTTCGGCGGCCGCGGTGAACAGGGGCTTGTCGGGCTTCCAGCCCGGCGCGGTGACGATCAGCTCGGTGCCCTCGGGCAGGGTCGCCCCGTCGCCGAGGCGCACGGTGATGCCGAGCGCCTCCAGTTCGGCGGCCTGCTCACGCGCGCGTGCGTCGTCGCCGTCGTTGACGACCGTGACGCTCGCCCCGCGCGCGTGCAGCACCTTGGCCGCCGGGACGCCGGAGACACCGAGCCCTGCGACGGTGACGTGCTTGCCCTGGAAGTCGTGGGGCTCCGAGGTGGAGGTCACTTTTCCGCTGCCCATCCTGCATAGAAGAGGCCAAGTCCGACAATCACACAGATTCCCTGGATGATCCAGAATCGGACCACCACCAGGACCTCGGACCAGCCCTTGAGTTCGAAGTGGTGCTGGAGTGGCGCCATCCGGAAGACGCGCTTGCCGGTGAGCCGGAAGGAGCCGACCTGGATGACGACCGACATGGTGATCAGGACGAACAGGCCGCCCATGATGGCCAGCAGCAGTTCCGTGCGGGAGAGGATGGCCAGGCCGGTGAGGACACCGCCGAGGGCGAGCGAACCGGTGTCGCCCATGAAGATCTTCGCCGGCGAGGTGTTCCACCACAGGAAGCCCAGGCAGGCGCCCATCAGCGCGGAGGCGATCACCGCGAGGTCGAGCGGGTCGCGCACCTCGTAGCAGGCGGCCGGGTTGGTCAGGGTCTGCGCGTTGGCGCAGGACTCCTGGAACTGCCAGACGCCGATGAAAGTGTAGGCGCCGAAGACCAGCACGGAGGCGCCGGTGGCCAGACCGTCCAGACCGTCGGTGAGGTTCACGCCGTTCGACATCGCGAGGATCATGAACAGCGCCCAGACGACGAACAGCACCGGGCCGATCGTCCAGCCGAAGTCGGTGATGAAGGACAGCTTGGTGGAGGCCGGGGTGTTGCCGCGGGCGTCGGCGAACATCAGCGACAGCACCGCGAAGGCGATGCCGACGATCAGCTGGCCGGCCATCTTCGCCTTGGCCCGCAGACCCAGCGAACGCCGCTTGACGATCTTGATGTAGTCGTCGAGGAAGCCGACCAGGCCCATGCCGAACATGAGGCCGAGGACCAGCAGCCCGGAGTAGGTGGGCGGGTAACCGGTGATGAGCTTGCTCAGGAAGTACGCCGCGATCGTCGCCAGGATGAAGGCGATACCGCCCATCGTCGGCGTACCGCGCTTGCTGGCGTGCTCGCGCGGACCGTCGTCACGGATGTACTGGCCATAGCCCTTGCGGGCGAGGAGCTTGATCAGCAGCGGGGTGCCGATCAGCGTCAGGAAGAGGCCAATGACTCCTGAGAACAGGATCTGCTTCATCATCGGGCGACAACCTCGCCCTCGGCACCGGTCTCGACGAGCGCCTGGGCAACGCTCTCCAGACCCACCGAACGGGACGCCTTCACGAGTACGACGTCCCCCGGGCGCAACTCGCTGCGCAACAGGTCGATCGCCGCCTGTGCGTCGGACACGTGCACCGACTCCTCACCCCACGAACCCTCGTTATATGCGCCCAGTTGCAGCCAGGAGGCCTCAATCCCCCCGACGGCGACGAGCTTGCTGACGTTGAGCCGGACGGCGAGCCGTCCGACGGCGTCGTGCTCGGCGAGCGCCTCGTCCCCCAGCTCGGCCATCTTGCCGAGCACCGCCCACGTGCGGCGCCCCTTGCCCATGGCCGCGAGCGCCCGAAGGGCGGCCCGCATGGACTCGGGGTTGGCGTTGTAGGCGTCGTTGACGATGGTCACGCCGTCCGGGCGCTCGGTGACCTCCATCCGCCAGCGGGAGAGGGAGCCCGCCTCGGAGAGCGCGGTGGCGATCTCTTCCGCGGACATGCCCAGCTCATGGGCGACGGCGGCCGCGGCGAGCGCGTTCGACACGTGGTGCTCACCGTACAGGCGCATGGTCACATCGCTTGCACCGGAGGGTGTGAGAAGCCTGAAGGAAGGCTGTCCGCTGTCCGTGAGTCGCACGTTCTCGGCGCGTACGTCCGCTTCGGCCGACTCTCCGAAAAGGACCACCTTCGCCTTGGTACGGGCGGCCATGGCGCGCACCAGCGGGTCGTCGGCGTTGAGGATCGCGGCGCCGTCCTCCGGAAGGCCCTCGACGAGCTCGCCCTTGGCCTGTGCGATCTGCTCCCGGCCGCCGAACTCGCCGATGTGGGCGGTGCCGACGTTGAGGACCAGGCCGATCTTCGGGGGCGTGAGGCCGGTGAGGTAGCGGATGTGCCCGATGCCGCGCGCGCCCATCTCCAGCACGAGGAACCGCGTCTCCTCGGTGGCGGACAGGGCGGTCAGCGGCAGCCCGATCTCGTTGTTGAGCGAGCCGGGCGTGAACACGGTCGGCGCCTTGCGCCGGAGCACCTGCGCGATCAGGTCCTTGGTGCTGGTCTTGCCCGCCGAGCCGGTCAGGGCGACGAGGGTCGCGCCGAGCCGGCGTACGACGTGCCGGGCGAGGGCGCCGAGCGCGGTCTGGACGTCGTCGACGACGATCGCGGGCACGCCGACCGGGCGCGAGGCCAGTACGGCGACCGCGCCCGCCTCGATCACCTGCGGTGCGTAGTCGTGGCCGTCCACGCGCTCGCCGACGAAGGCGGCGAACAGGCTGCCCGGCACCACCTCGCGGGAGTCCCGGACGACCGGTCCCGTGACCTCGGCGGACGGATCCGGTATGTCGTGCGTCTGCCCGCCGACGACTGCTGCGATCTCGGCGAGGGAGAGGGCGATCACAAGTTCATCCCCTGGGTCTTCTGGATTTTCATCCCTGGGTTTTCTGGATGGCTTCGCGGAGCACCTGGCGGTCGTCGAAGGGACGGATCACGCCGGCGATGTCCTGGCCCTGCTCGTGCCCCTTGCCCGCGACCAGCACGGTGTCGCCGGCCTGGGCGCGGCCCACGACGGCGGCGATCGCGGCGGCCCGGTCCTCGAACAGGAGCACCTCGCCCCGCTCGTGCGCGGGCACGGAGGCGGCGCCCTGGAGCATGGTCGCGAGGATCGCGAGGGGGTCCTCGGAGCGGGGGTTGTCGGAGGTCAGTACGGCCGTGTCGGCGAGCCGGGCCGCGGCGGCGCCCATCGGGGCGCGCTTGGTCTGGTCGCGGTCACCGCCGCAGCCGAGGACGATGTGCAGGCGGCCCTTGGTGACCTTGCGCAGCGCCTTGAGCACGGACTCGACGGCGTCGGTCTTGTGGGCGTAGTCGACGACCGCGAGGTAGGGCTGCCCGGCGTCCACGCGCTCCAGGCGGCCGGGGACGCCCGGGACGGCGGCGATGCCGTCGGCGGCGGTCTGCGGGTCGAGACCGGCGGCGGCGAGGGCGACGACGGCGGCGAGGGTGTTCGCCACGTTGAAGGGACCGGCGATCGGAGACTTGGCGTGTACGCGCTCACCCTTCGGGCCCACGACGGTGAACGTCGAGTCCATGGGGCCGACCTGGACGTCCTCGGCACGCCAGTCGGCGTCGGGGTGGCCCTCGGCGGAGAAGGTGACGACCGGGACCGTGGCCTCCTCGGCGAGCCGGCGGCCGTACGCGTCGTCGGCGTTGATCACACCGAGTCTGCTGCGCTCCGGCGTGAACAGCTGCGCCTTGGCCCGGAAGTAGTCCTCCATGTCGGAGTGGAACTCCATGTGTTCCGGGCTGAGGTTGGTGAACACGGCGATGTCGAAGACACAGGCGTCGACCCGGCCGAGGACCAGGGCGTGGCTGGAGACCTCCATGGCGACCGCCTCGACGCCGCGCTCGCGCATGACGGCGAACAGGGCCTGCAGGTCGGTGGCCTCGGGGGTGGTGCGCTCGGACTTGATGCGCTCGTCGCCGATGCGCATCTCGACGGTGCCGACGAGGCCCGTGGACTTCGCGGTCCTGAGCCCGCCCTCGACCAGATAGGCGGTGGTGGTCTTGCCGGAGGTGCCGGTGATGCCGATCTGGAGCAGGTCGCGGCCGGGGTGGCCGTAGATCGTCGCCGCCAGCTCGCCCATCCGTCCGCGCGGGTCGTCCACGACGAGGACCGGCAGTCCGGTCGCGGCGGCGCGCCCGGCGCCCGTCGGGTCGGTGAGCACGGCGACCGCGCCGAGGCCGGCGGCCTGGGTGACGAAGTCGGCGCCGTGCAGGCGGGCGCCCGGGAGGGCGGCGTACAGGTCGCCGGGGCGGACGGCGCGCGAGTCGTGGGTGATCCCCGTGACCTCGGCGGCGGCGTCCGGAGCGGCGGCACCCAGCTGATCGGCCAGTTCCGCGAGGGGTGTGGCGGAGACCTGAACCGGTCGCGGCGGTCCCGGGTATGTCACGGAAGCGCCCTTCTGGGTGGTTTGGGACTGATCAGCGTGTGGCACGGCGGTGAGCGTACCGGGCGTACCCGCTCCGGAGCGAAGTGAGGGGTTCTCGGCCCCTTGGTTCCCGGCGTCGGGGGTGATCGTTGTCACGAGTTGGTTCCTGGTGTTCCGGTGCTGATCAGGGCTTGTAGTCGACGGGCAGGTTCGCGGCCGGCGCACCGGTCGGCGGGACCTGGAGGGTCTTCAGGGCGAACTCCATCACCTGCTTGTAGATGGGACCGCAGATCTGGCCGCCGAAGTAGCTGCCGGAGGTGGCGTTCTGGATGGCGCAGTAGACGGTGATGCGGGGGTTGTCGGCGGGCGCGAACCCGGCGAACGACGAGGTGTAGCCGCGGTACCTGCCGGTGGCCGGATCCACGCGGTTGGCCGTGCCGGTCTTGCCGGCGACGTTGTAGCCGGGGATGCGGGCCTTGATGCCGGTGCCCTGCTCGTCGTCCACCACGGACTCCAGCATCTGCGCGAGGGCCCTGGCCGTCTTCTCGCTGACGACCCGGGTCTGCCTGGGCTTGTGCGCGGGTGTGAAGCGCCCGTCGGGCCCCTTGGTGCCGCGCACCAGGGTCGGCTCGATCCGGACCCCGCCGTTGGCGATGGTCGAGTACACGGAGGCGGCCTGTACGGCGTTGATGGAGAAACCCTGGCCGAAAGGAATCGTGTACTGCTGCGAGGTGGACCACTTCTGGTACGGCGCGAGGATGCCGGGGGTCTCGCCGGGGAAGCCGAGTCCGGTGTAGCTGCCGATGCCGAACTTGCGCAGGTACGAGTAGAGCACCCTGTCGGCCTCGGACTGCGTCCTGCCGAGCTGGCCGGTGGCGAGGATGGTGCCGATGTTGCTGGACTTGGCGAGGACGCCGTTCAGCGTGAGATACCAGGTGTCGTGGTCGACGTCGTCCTGGAAGAGCCGGTCGCCGCGGTGCAGCCGGTTGGGTACGACGACGTGGGTGAGCGGGGTCGCCGCGTTCTCCTGGAGCACGGCCGCCATGGACATCAGCTTGGCGGTGGAGCCGGGCTCGTAGGCGTCCTGGAGGGCCGCGTTGCCCAGGGCCTCGCCGTCGGCCTTCGACAGGTCGTTGGGGTCGAACCCGGGCGAGTTGGCCATGGCCAGGATCTGCCCGGTGCGGGTGTCCTGGACGACGACATAGCCGCGGTCGGCCCTGGACTTCGCCACCTGCTCGGTGATGGCGTTCTGCGCGGCCCACTGGATGTCGCGGTCGATGGTCAGCTCGACGTCGGAACCGGGCACGGCGGGCGTCTCCGTCGACCCGGCCGTGGGCACCTCACGCCCCCCGGACTGGGCGTACCGGATCTTGCCGTCCTTCCCGGTGAGCTGCTTGTTCAGCTCCTGTTCGATGCCGCCGCCGCCCTGGCCGTCGGCGTTGACCCAGCCCAGTATCGCGGCGGCGAGGTCGCCGTTGGGGTACACCCGCTGGCTGCTCGGGTCGGCGAAGACGCCGGCGAGCACGTTGACGGTGTTGCCGTCCTTCTCCGCCTTCTTGGCGAGCGCGCTCTTCAGGTCCTTGATCTGCTTCCAGACCTGCGGGGTCTGCCGGGTGGCGAGCCGGGCGTACCGGGAGTTCGTGTTCCGGGGCCGCAGCTTCCTCACGAGGTCGGCCTGGCTCTGCCCGAGGATCGGCGCGAGCAGCGCGGCGGCCTGCTCCGGGCCGTCGCCGATCTTCAGCTGCTGCCTGCTGAACATCGTCGGATCGGCCGTGATGTCGTACGCGTCCTCGCTGATGGCGAGGGCCACGCCGTTGCGGTCGGTGATCCCGCCGCGGTCGGCGGCCAGCGTGTGCACGACGTACCTGTTCTGTTCGGCCTGCGCGGCGTACGCGCCGGCGTCGACGGCCTGCACCTGGAGCAGCCGTACGACGAAGGCGATCAGGACCAGGGTCAGCGTCAGGCTGACCAGGCGCAGCCGGGGCCGGGGGCTGCCGAGCCGGAGCGGGCGCTGGGCCGGCGGCAGAGCACCGCTCGGCCGTCGCGCCGGACGCGCACCGGGCACGGGCTGCCGCCGCACGGCACTCCTCGGCCGCGGCGGCCAGGCCGGCCCGGCCACACGACGGCGCGGCGGTTCCCTGTCGGACACTTGCGTCACCTGCCAGGGGTCGGGGTGGGAATGGGCTGGGACATCGAAAGCCGCGCCACGACACCTTCCGGGGCGGCGACCGGGGCCGGACGGCAGCACAGCGCCGGCTGGACCGCACCGACGGCACACCAGGACCGGCGCCCGCCCCTCCCGCCACCCGGGCGGAGCGCACACGCCGGCCCCGGCACACGACGGCGCGGTTCCCTGTCGGACACGTCCGTCACCTGCCGGGGGCCGGGGTGGGGGCGGGCTGGGGGATGGAGGGGGGCGGGGGAATGGCCGCGGCGGGGTCGGAGGCGACGGCGGCGGACCGGGGCTGTCCCGGTGCCGGTGCGGCGGGCGACGGCGTGGCCGGGGCCGGGGTGGTGGGCGTGGCGGGGGTCGGCGCGGCGGGCGTGGCCGAGGCCGGGGTGGTGGGCGGGGCCAGGGTCGTGGCGGGAGCCGTGGCCGGGGTCAGGGGCTGAGGGGCGGCCGGGTCGGCGAAGGTGGCGGACTCGGGGCCGGCGGCGCTCGGGACGCCCTTGACCTTGCCGTCCGCACCGAGGAAGGCCGGGTCGCCGCCGGGGACCATGCCGAGTTCGTGGGCGCGGCGCTGGAGGGCGTCGGGAGCGGAGTAGGCATCGATGTCCCGCTGCAGGGCCTGTTCCTCGTCGGTGAGGTTCTTCGTCTGCTTCTGCAGGTCGGCGAGTTTGAACGAGCCTTCGCTGAGTGCGGAGTTGAGCACCAGCAGCCCGATGAGGCCGCCGCCGAGGAGCAGGACGACGAGCAGGACGAACGGGGTGCGGGCGGCCCGCGCACGGCCGGCCGGGAAGAGCCGGGCGAGCCGCGCGGCCCGCCCCCTCAGTTCGGGTTTCCTACTCACGGCTCCCCCGGTCGGTTCGGGAGCCCTCGTGGCGCTCCCGGTGGGTTTGGAGACCTTCACCGGTCTCCCGGTACGTCGGGTATCCCTCACCGCTCCCGCAGTACGCCCGGGCTCCCTCACCGGTCCGGCAGTATGCCCGGGCCCGCTCGCCGGTCTCCCGGTACGCCCGGGATCCCGCACCAGCACCCCTGTACGTCCCAAGAACCACATGACCGCTCTGGTGAGTCCGGCGGCCTCCGCGAGCCACCCGGTGGGTCCAGGAACCCTCGTGGCCCTCCTGGAGAGACCGACGGCTCCCGCCGGCCACCGGGTGCGTGCGAAAACCCTCGCGGTCTCCCCGGTGAGTTCGGGAATCCAACCGACCCGTCTCGGTCACTCGGCGTCCTCCCTGATGCGTTCGGCGCCGCGCAGCCTGGCCGGTGCGGCCCGGCGGTTCTCGGCGACCTCTTCCTCGGTGGGAAGTTCGGCACCCCGGGTGACCAGCTTGAGCCGCGGCTGGTAGCGCTCCGGCACGACCGGCAGGCCGGGGGGCGCGGTGGAGGCGGCGCCGGCCGCGAAGACCTGCTTGACCAGGCGGTCCTCCAGCGAGTGGTACGACAGCACTGCGATGCGGCCGCCCACGTCGAGGGCCTTCACCGCCGCCGGGATCGCCCGCTCCAGTACGGACAGTTCGCCGTTGACCTCGATGCGCAGCGCCTGGAAGGTGCGCTTGGCGGGATTGCCGCCGGTGCGCTTGGCGGCCTGCGGAAGAGCGTCACGGATCAGCTCGACCAGCCGCGCGCTGTTGCTGAACGGCTCCTTCTCGCGCTCGCGCACGATCGCGGCCACGATCCGCTTGGCCTGCTTCTCCTCGCCGTACGCACGCAGGATCCGCACGAGTTCGCCCGCCGGGTAGGTGTTGAGGACCTCGGCGGCGCTGATCCCCGTCGTCTGGTCCATCCGCATGTCCAGCGGCGCGTCCTGGGCGTAGGCGAAGCCGCGGTCGGCCTCGTCCAGCTGCATGGAGGAGACCCCGAGGTCGAACAGAACGCCCTGCACGCGCGCGATGCGGAGCTTGTGCAGTACGTCGGGCAGCTCGTCGTAGACGGCGTGCACGAGGGTGGCGCGCTCACCGTAGGGCGCCAGCCGCTCGCCCGACAGGCGCAGCGCCTCCTTGTCCCGGTCGAGGCCGATCAGCCGCGCCTCGGGGAACCGCGTCAGCAGCGCCTCGCTGTGTCCGCCGAGGCCGAGGGTGCAGTCGACGACCACCGCTCCCGGGCGCTCCAGGGCGGGCGCCAGCAGGTCCAGGCACCGCTGGAGCATCACCGGGACGTGTCGACTCTGGCTCAAGGGGGCCTCTCATCTTCCGGCGGGCCGTACGCACCGCCGGGTCCCCGCCAGCTCGTGAAGGGTCAGGCCTGCCGGCGCCGGAAGCGTCAGCCGGACCGGGAGCGGGAGGAGGCCGAGCCGTACGTACGCGCCGCGCACGTGGGGAGACGGTCCGGGGTGAGCCGGGGTCTCCAGGGGTTTCACCAGCAGGGAGAGCCACGCCTCCCGCTTCGCGTCACTTTAGTCCACCCTGTCTCGCGGTCAATCAACCGGCCTGCGCGTCGCCTACCGCATCGCGACGGGCGCCGCAATTCGACCGGATTCACCCGTCCGGGGCATGTTTACCCTCCGTATGGGATAGCTCACAACAAGCCGCGATGACGTTTTTTGTCCCGCTCTTACAGGAGGACGGGACCGGGGGTGACCAGTAACGTCATGAGTATGACGACTTCCGCAGCAGTTCCCACTGGATCCGAAGGCGCCATAACGACCGGCGGCTCCGTGACGGATGGCCTGGTCGAGGCCAACCAGGCCTACGCCGCCGAGTTCACCGACCCCGGGATGGACGCCCGCCCCGTTCTCAAGGTCGCGGTCGTGGCCTGCATGGACGCCCGTCTCGACCTCCACGCCGCGCTCGGCCTGCAGCTCGGTGACTGTCACACCATCCGCAACGCGGGCGGTGTCGTCACCGATGACGTGATCCGCTCCCTGACCATCAGCCAGCGGGCGCTCGGCACCCGCAGCGTCGTACTCATCCACCACACCGGGTGCGGCATGGAGACCATCACCGAGGACTTCCGGCACGACCTGGAGATGGAGGTCGGCCAGCGGCCGGCCTGGGCGGTGGAGTCCTTCCGGGACGTCGACCAGGACGTGCGCCAGTCCATGCAGCGCGTGCGCACCTCGCCGTTCCTGGTGCACACCGACGACGTGCGCGGCTTCGTGTTCGACGTGCGCACCGGTCTGCTGCGCGAGGTCGACCCGGCCTGACCGGGCACACCGGCCGGCCGCCCCGGAAGCATCCCGCCGTCGCCGTATCGAAAATGCGGTCGAAAAAGAGGTAAGACCGACATCCTGCGGGCAGTTGTCCACAGGCGAGTGACACGAATCGGTAACGGCGGCAAGAATGCGGGTGTGGCGTCGCGCGGAACTTTTCCCGCGCGGTGTCCGTGTTTCGGGGTGGGCCGGTTTCGCACGCAGCGTCGGCCCGGAAAGAACGGGCCGAGGAGGGCCGGGTGACGACCTATGACGATCGAGCGAGCCTCACTGATCTGACCGCCACGGTGGAACGGGTGCGCGGTTCGGTGGAGGGCGTGATCGAGGGCAAGCCCGAGGTCGTACGGCTCGCGCTGACCGTGCTGCTCGCCGAGGGCCACCTGCTGATCGAGGACGTCCCCGGAGTGGGCAAGACCATGCTGGCCAAGGCGCTGGCGCGGTCCATCGACTGCTCGGTGCGGCGCATCCAGTTCACGCCCGACCTGCTGCCCTCGGACATCACCGGTGTGTCCATCTGGGACCAGCAGCGCCGGGACTTCGAGTTCAAGCCGGGCGCCATCTTCGCGCAGATCGTGATCGGCGACGAGATCAACCGCGCCTCGCCCAAGACCCAGTCGGCGCTGCTGGAGTCCATGGAGGAGCGGCAGGTCACCATCGACGGGCAGACGTACGAACTGCCCAGCCCCTTCATGGTGGTTGCCACGCAGAACCCGGTCGAGATGGAGGGCACCTACCCGCTGCCCGAGGCCCAGCGCGACCGCTTCATGGCCCGCGTCAGCGTCGGCTACCCGAGTGTGGAGGCCGAGCTGCAGATGCTCGACATCCACGGCGGGGCGAACCCGCTGGAGGACCTGCAGCCGGTGGCGCACGCGCACGAGATCGTGAAGCTGATCGAGGCCGTGCGCACCGTGCACGTCTCCGAGCCGGTCCGGCGGTACGCGGTGGAGCTGGTCGCCGCCACCCGCACCCACCCCGACCTCAGACTCGGCGCCTCCCCGCGCGCGACGCTGCATCTGCTGCGCGCCGCGAAGGCGTCCGCGGCCCTCGCCGGCCGGGAGTACGCGCTGCCGGACGACGTCCAGGCGCTCGCCGTCGCCGTCCTCGCGCACCGCCTGCTGCCCACCGCCCAGGCCCAGCTGAACCGCCGTACCGCCGAGCAGGTCGTACAGGAGATCCTCCAGCACACCCCGGTGCCCGCGGCACCGGGCCCGCACAGCGGCTTCGGCGGCCTCGGGCAGGGCGTTCCGGCGTATCCCCAGCAGCCCCCGCGGAGTCTGTGATGAGCGCCGGGGGGACGGGGCAGGCGGAGGCCGACCGCGGGGACACGGGCGGCGTTCGTACGGCCCTGGCGGGCCTGACGACCCGCGGCCGTTCCTTCCTGGCGGCCGGGATCGCGGCCGCGATCTGCGCGTACGTGCTGGGCCAGAGCGATCTGCTGCGGGTCGGGCTGCTGTTGGCCGCACTGCCGGTCATCTGCGCGACCGTGGTGTACCGCACGCGCTACCGGGTGGCCGGCACCCGCCGGCTCTCCCCCGCGCGCGTGCCGGCCGGCAGCGAGGCCCGGGTGCACCTGCGGATGGACAACGTCTCACGGCTGCCCACCGGCCTGCTGATGCTCCAGGACCGCGTGCCGTACGTCCTCGGTCCGCGCCCGAGGTTCGTGCTGGACCGGGTGGAGCCGGGCGGCCGCCGCGAGGTGTCCTACCGGGTCCGCTCCGACCTGCGCGGCCGCTATCCGCTGGGCCCGCTGCAGCTGCGGCTGACGGACCCCTTCGGGATGTGCGAACTCACCCGTTCCTTCTCGGCGTTCGACACCCTCACGGTCATCCCGCGCGTGGAGCCGCTCGCCCCGGTCCGCTTCAGCGGCGAGGCCAAGGGGTACGGCGACGGGCGGCAGCGCTCGCTGGCTCTGGCCGGCGAGGACGACGTGATCCCGCGCGGCTACCGCTACGGCGACGACCTGCGCCGGGTGCACTGGCGGTCCACCGCGCGCTACGGCGAGCTGATGGTGCGCCGCGAGGAGCAGCCCCGGCGCTCGAGGTGCACCGTCCTTTTGGACACCCGGGGCGGCGCCTTCGAGGGCGCGGGCCCCGACTCGGCCTTCGAGTGGGCCGTCTCCGGCGCCGCCTCGGTGCTGGTGCACATGCTCGAACGCGGCTTCTCGGTACGGCTGCTGACCGACAGCGGCAGCGTGGTGCCCGGCAAGGGAGCCGACGGGTTCGCGGGCACCGGCCAGGAGACCGCGGAGGCGGCCGGGCTGATGATGGACACCCTCGCGGTGATCGACCACTCCGACGGCAGCGGCCTGTCCCGGGCGTACGACGTGCTGCGCGGCGGAAACGAGGGGCTGTTGGTCGCCTTCCTGGGCGACCTGGACGAGGAGCAGGCGGCGACGGTCGCCAAGATGAGCCGGCGCAGCGGCGGTGCCGTCGCCTTCGTGCTGGACCCGGACACCTGGACCCGGGAGGCGACCGATGTGCCGCAGCCGGGCGAACAGCACGCCGAGCGGCTGCGGATGCTGCGCGAGGCGGGCTGGACGGCGCTGAGCGTGCCCCGCGGCGCTGCGCTGAACGGGCTGTGGCAGCAGGCGGACCGGGAGCGCTCGGGCCTGGCCCCGGTCGGCGGGGAGACGGTGCGATGAGCGGGCGGGCACGGCTGGCACTGTGCGCGGCCGCGGCGACGCTGATGGCCTCCTGCGCGCTGCTGCCCCTGGTGGCGGAGCCGACCTGGCTGCTGCAGCTGGTCCCGCTGGTGGCCGTGCAGACCGGGGTGGGCGCGGCGGCCCGCCGGGTGCCGCTGGGCCGGCCGCTGACCGTGGCGGCGCAGTCGCTGGTGACCCTGGTGCTGCTGACCCTGGTCTTCGCCCGGGGGTACGCGGTCATCGGGCTGATCCCCGGCCCGGACGCCTTCCGGCACTTCGCCGACCTGCTCCAGCAGGGCTCGACCGATGTCAGCGAGTACGCGATACCGGCGCCGCTGACCGACGGCATCAAGCTGATGCTGATCGGTGGCGTGCTGCTGATCGGCCTGCTGGTGGACACGCTCGCGGTGACCTTCCGCAGCGCGGCCCCGGCCGGACTGCCGCTGCTCGCGCTGTACTCGGTGGCCGCCGGGCTGTCCGACGGCGGAACCGACTGGCTGTGGTTCCTGGTGGCGGCGGCCGGCTATCTGATGCTGCTGCTCGCGGAGGGCCGGGACCGGCTGGCGCAGTGGGGCCGGGTCTTCGGCGGTGCCCCGCGTACTCCGGGCCCGCTGGAGGACGACGTCGTGGCCCCGGTGCGTACCGGGCGCAGGATCGGCGCGCTGGCGCTCGGCGCGGCCCTGGTGGTGCCGCTCGCCCTGCCGGCGATGCAGGGAGGCCTGCTGGACGCCGCCGGCACGGGCGTGGGAGTCGGCAACGGCAACGGCGGCACGATCTCCGCGGTGAACCCGCTGGTGTCGCTGCGCGACAGCCTGAACACGAACGACGACCGCCAGGTGCTGACCCTGAAGACCAGCACGGACGACGTCTCGGACCTCTATCTGCGGATCGTGTCCCTGGACGATTTCGACGGCACCACGTGGAAACCGGCCCAGCGGCACATCGTCGGGGTGCCGGACCAGTTCCCCACGCCCATCGGACTCGGCGCGGACATCAGGCGCGGCACGGTGAAAACCACGATCACGTCGTCGGACTGGTACGCCCAGAACTGGCTGCCGATGCCGTACCCGCCGAGTGGTGTGAAGATCGGCGGCCGCTGGCGCTACGAGCCCGTCGGCATGACCCTGGTCGGCGACCACGGCCAGACCACGCGGGGCGAGACCTACCAGGTGACCAGCCTGGACGTGCAGCCGACCGCCGAGCAGCTGTCGAGCGCGCCGGAGCCGCCGGCGGCCCTGAAGCGCGAGTACACGATGGTGCCGTCCTCGCTGCCGAAGGTGGTGGCCAGGACCGCCCGGCAGATCACGGCGGGCGCGCGGAGCCACTACGAAGAGGCGGTCAGGCTCCAGGACTACTTCGCGGTCACGGGCGGCTTCCAGTACGACACCCAGGTCGAGGTCGGCCGCGGCCCCGACGCCATCGCCAACTTCCTCAAGAAGAAGCAGGGCTTCTGCGTCCACTTCTCCTTCGCCATGGCGGCGATGGCCCGCACCCTCGGCATTCCCGCCCGGGTCGCGGTGGGCTTCGCGCCCGGCACCCCGCAGGCCGACGGCACCGTCGCGGTGAACCAGAAGGACGCGCACGCCTGGCCCGAGCTGTACTTCGAGGGTGTGGGGTGGACCCGCTTCGAGCCGACCCCGACCCGCGGCACCACGCCGTCGTACACCCAGTCGGACACGCCCGGCACCACGCTGCCGGACCCGGCTCTGCCCTCGCACCAGTCGTCCTCGGCTCCCTCGGCGGCGGCCTCGCCGAGCCGGAGCTGCCCGCCCGAGCTGGTCAAGCTGCGGGACTGCGGAACCGCGTCGGCCGCGGCGGCCCCGCACGGCGGCGGCGGTGGCACGGGCCCGTGGTGGTATCCGCTGATCGCTCTGGCCGCGCTGGTGGTGCTCGCGGTTCCGCTGTCTCCGCTGCTGTGGCGAACACGGGTACGCTCGGCGCGGCTCGGCGGGCACGCCCGGACCGAGCAGGGCGCGGCGGCGCACACCCTGGACGCCTGGCAGGAGTTGACGGACAGCGCCTGGGACCACGGCATCGCGCCGGACGAGTCGCTGACCCCGCGCAGGGCGGCCGGGCGAATCGTCGAGCTGGGTCGGCTGGACCCGGCGAACGGGGCCGCGGTGCACCGGGTCGCGGACGCGCTGGAGCAGGTGCTGTACGCGCCCCGGCCGCGCCCGGCGGCGGGTACGGCGGCGGACGTGCGCCGGGTGATCGAGGGGCTGCGCGGCACGGCGAGCACCGGCACGCGGCTGCGGGCGCTGTTCCTGCCCCGCTCGTCGGTGCGGGTGCTGTGGGCGGTGTCGGCCCGCTGGTCCGCGCTCGGGGCGCGGGTGGCGGCGGCCCGGCCCGGCGTCCCGCGCCGGACGCCGCAGCGGCAGGGCTGAGAGATTGGCTTTGGGGCGACCACCGCCGGTGGTCGCCCCTCACACGTTGTCTGTGGTTGTTCCTCCGCGTCCGCGGTAACCGCCGGACGCCTAGTGGCCCTGCTCGTCCCGGCGGCGCTGCCAGCGCTCCTCGATCCGGTCCATCATCGAGCGCTTCGGCCGCACCTGGCGACGGACGGCACCCGCCGCGGGCTGCTCGCCCGGTTTGGGGGCCTTGCGCCAGCCGGTGACGGCGAGTACGGCACAGCCCAGCATGACGAGGAAACCCACCACGCTGACCCAGATCAGCTGCATGACCATTCCGGTCATGAGGAGCGCGATACCAATGAGGAAGCCCGCAACCGCCTGGTAGACCCGCCGCCGGGTGTACGTCCGCAGCCCGTTTCCCTCAAGCGCTGACGCGAACTTGGGATCTTCGGCGTACAGCGCTCGCTCCATCTGCTCGAGCATGCGCTGCTCGTGCTCCGAGAGCGGCACGGAGTCCTCCTCATCGTGCAGTCGCCGGGGCGACCCGGGGGGTCCCTTCAGGATAGGCAGGGAATCGCCCCCGTGAAACCCGCCCCTCTACGCCAATTGGCCAACCGGAATCCGCCATGACAGTCCCGGCTCGCTGAGGCTTCCATTCCCCGGCGGCCGACCCGTCATGCCGGGTGGTGTACCTCGATCATACGGCGCAAACCCCTCGATCGGGGGTCCTGTGGCGTACTCCATCCGCCGCCGAGGCCCTGATCAGCGGCGGGTCACGGTCGTCCGCTCAGACCTCGGCGGCACCCGGCGTCTCACCGAGCACATGCAGCTGGGTGGCGACGGAGTGGAACGCGGGCTGCTCGGCCGCGGCGGCCTCCAACTTGAGGAGCGCGTCCAGGGCGCCGGGCTCGGTGTCCACGAGGACGCCGGGGACCAGGTCGGCGAAGACCCGCACGCCGTGCACGGCGCCGACGTTCAGGCCCGCGCCCTCGACCAGCGCGGTGAGCTGCTCGGCGGTGAACCGGCGCGGCATCGGGTCACCGGCGCCCCAGCGGCCCTCGGGGTCCTGCAGCGCCTGCCGGGCCTCCGTGAAGTGTCCGGCGAGGGCGCGGGCGAGCACGGCGCCGCCAAGGCCGGCGGCGAGCAGGCTGAGGACGCCCTCGGAGCGCAGCGCGGCGACGGCGTTGCGGACGCCCTCGGCCGGGTCGTCCACGTACTCCAGGACGCCATGGCACAGCACGACGTCGTAGCCGCCTCGCTCGACGACGTCGAACAGGCCGTGCGCATCGCCCTGGACGCCCCGGACCCGCTCGGCGACGCCGGCCTCGGCGGCCCGGCGCTCCAGCGCGAACAGCGCGTTGGGGCTGGGGTCGACGACGGTGACGCGATGGCCGAGCCGGGCGACGGGCACGGCGAAGTTGCCGCTGCCGCCTCCGGTGTCGAGGACGTCCAGCGACTCCCGGCCCGTGGCCTTGACCCGGCGGTCGAGGGCGTCCTGGAGGACCTCCCAGACCACGGCGGTACGCAGGGAGGCGCGGGGGCGCATCGGGTCCGACACGGCAGTTGACTCCTCGGCGGGGCGGAAGGCTGAAGGCTTCAGACGTCCTCCACCCTATTGCCTCCGCCGCCGTACCCGGTCACCGCGGGCGGGTAGCGCCGCCCGCGTCTCGCAGGCCGGACGGCCTCTCCGTCCGTTCGCCTCCGGGGCGCTCCGCGCCGGTGGTCAGCCCGCGTCCGGAAGGTCACCGCGCGCTCTCGGGCCGTCCGGTTGTCCGGGGTCCTGGCGGGGTTGGGGCAGGACAGGCTGGAGGACGAGCATCCGCTCGACGATGCGCAGGAACATCGCCACGTCGCGTATGAGGTCGTCGGCGTCGCGGCGGCTCGCCGCGCCCTGGATGCCGGCCTCGGCGCGGGCCCGGCGGGCGGCGCCGGAGGCGAACAGCGCGCTCCACTCGGTCAGTTCGGGGGTGATCTCGGGCAGTACCTCCCAGGCGCTGCGGATCCGGGCGCGGCGGCGCGGGGAGGTCTCGGGGCGGCCGCGGGCGGCGAGCACGGCGGCGGCGGTGCGCAGGGCGGCGAGGTGGGCCGTCGCATAGCGCTCGTTCGGCGTTTCCAGGACGGCGGCCTCGTCCAGTCCTGCGCGGGCCTGGGCGAGCAGGTCGAGGGCGGCGGGCGGGGCCGTGGCCCGGCGGAGCACGGGGTGCACGTCGCTCGCCGGGCCGGTCAGTGAGGGGGCAGGGCCGGTGGCGCGGCGCCGGCGTGCGGCGGCTGCGGACGGGTTGGCCATGACGAACCTCCTGTCGTCTGGGTGACGGCACGGGTGCCGTATGTGCCCATCGTGAGGTATGGCACTGACAATCCGTTCTGACCTGGGACTTTGCTTCGAGCGTAGGTTCGGGCGTACTTTTGCACTGACCAGTCAGTTCAAAACACGAAGCCGCAGGGGGGCTTGTGGACGGCGTGCACGTCAGGGCCGAGGGCCTTGGCCTCAAGGGACCGCGGGGGTGGGCCTTCCGCGGCGTCACCCTCGACGCGGAGCCCGGCTCACTCATCGCGATCGAGGGACCGTCCGGCTCGGGCCGCACGTGTCTGCTGCTCGCACTCACAGGACGGATGAAGCCCACCGAGGGCACGGCCACCGTGGGCGGGTTCCGGCTCCCGCGGCACATGGCCCGGCTGCGCCGCGTCAGCGCGGTCGCCAACGTGGCCGGGGTGACCGATCTGGAGCCGGCCCTGACCGTCGGCGAGCACCTGCGCGAACGGGCCCTGCTGCAGAGCCGCTTCGGCGACTCCCTGCGCGAACTGCTGCGCCCGCGCACCCAGCGCGTGCACGAGGCACGGCTGCGCGTCGACGCGGCCCTGGCCGCCGCCGGACTCGATCCGGAAACGCTGCCCAAGGGCTCCCGGACGGCCGTGCGCGACCTGGAGCGGCCGCAGGAACTGCGCCTGTCCATCGCCCTGGCGCTGCTCGGCAGGCCCGGACTGCTCGGCGTCGACGACATCGGCACCAAACTCTCGGACACCGAACGCGCCGAGCTGTGGGAGCTGCTGCGCTCGCTCACGCGCGCGGGGACGACGGTGGCGGTCGTCTGCCGCACGGCCCCCGGCGACTGCGTCGTCGTACCGACCGGGCCGAAGGACACCGAAGCCGGGGCCGGCACGGACGGCGCGAGCGAGAAGAGCGACCCGAAGGAGGACATCGATGCGCTCGCCTAGGCTGGCCGTGCTCGAGCTGAGGCGCTTCGGACGCGGGCGGCTGCCGCGCGCCGCCCTGGTGGCGCTGCTCGTGCTGCCGCTGCTCTACGGCGCCCTGTACCTGTGGTCCTTCTGGGACCCGTACGGCCGTCTGGACCGGATCCCGGTGGCCCTGGTGAACGACGACAAGGGTGCCACCGCGGGCGGGAAGAGGATCACCGCCGGCGACGACATCGTGGACGGACTGCGCGACAGCCGGACCTTCGAATGGCACGAGGTGAGCGACGAGGAGGCCCGCGAGGGGGTCGAGAACGGCACGTACTACCTGTCGCTGACCATGCCGGCCGACCTCAGCCGGCGGATCGCCTCCAGCTCCGGCGACTCCCCGGAGACCGGCGCCCTTCAGGTGCGCACCAACGACGCGAACAACTACATCGTCGGCCAGATCTCCCGGACCGTCTTCCACGAGGTCCGCTCGGCCGCCTCCGCCAAGGCCTCCCGGACCTTCCTGGACAAGATCTTCGTCTCGTTCTCCGGCATCCACGACAAGACCGTCACCGCCGCCGCGGGTGCCGACCGGCTGAACACCGGCATCGGGAAGGCCGAGAAGGGCTCGAGGGACCTCGCCGACGGGCTGAAGGACGCCAAGAGCGGCAGCGGCAGGCTGGCCACGGGCCTGAAGAAGCTGAACACCGGCGCCGGTGACCTCCAGGACGGGTCCCGCCAGGTCGCCGACGGCACCCAGGCCCTCGCCGACAAGGTCAACGGCGTCCACGACACGGCAGGGCCCTACCTCAAGGACAACGAGAAGACCATCGGGGACACCGCGCGCCTGGTCGCCGACTCGGCCAAGACCGTCAAGGACAACCTCGACGTCCTGGTGAAGCTCGCCCCGGGCGCCGCACAGGCCGCCCACACGAACTCCGCCGTCCTGGAGGAGATCTACAAGGCGCGCTGCGAGACCGCGGCCGTTCCCGACCCGGTCTGTCCGGACCTGAAGCGGGCCAGGACGGCCGCCGCCGAGGTGGCCACCGTCGCCGACGACCTCAACACGCTGATCGCGGACCAGGACGGCGACCTGAAGACGATGCGGGACAACCTCGGCACCCTGCAGAACCAGGCCACGGCCCTCGAAAAGCGCGCACCGCACCTGTACGAGGACGTCGAGGACGCCGTCGCGAAGATCGACAAGCTGAACGCCGGTGCCCAGAAGGTCGCCGACGGCGCCAGGAAACTGCACTCCGGGCTCGGTACCGCGCAGACCGGCGCGACCACGCTGGACGAGGGCATCGGCACCGCCGCGTCGGGCGCCACCACCCTGAACGGCGGCCTGTACAAGCTGTCCGACGGCTCCGGGAAGCTGGCCGGCGGACTGCACGACGGCGCCAGGAAGATCCCGGACTACGACAAGAAGGACCGCGACCGGCGCACCGGCGTGATGGCCGACCCGGTCCAGCTGGCCTCGCACGACCTGCACAAGGCGCCGAACTACGGCACGGGATTCGCCCCGTACTTCATCCCGCTGTCCCTGTGGGTGGGCGCGATGGTCGCCTACATGCTGATCCCGCCGCTCAACCGGCGTGCCCTGGCGGCCGGTTCGCCGGCCTGGCGGATCGCGCTCGCCGGCTGGCTGCCGGTGGTCGCCGTGGGCGTGCTCCAGGTGTCCGCGCTGATGGCCGTCCTGCACTGGGCGATCGGTCTGCAGATGCTCCGCGCGGCCGGCACGATCGGCTTCCTGTGCCTGGTCACGGCGTGCTTCGGGGCGATCGTGCAGTGGCTGAACGCCCGCTTCGGCGCGGCCGGCCGGATCCTGGTGCTCGCGCTGCTGATGCTCCAGCTGACCTCGGCGGGCGGCACCTACCCGGTGCAGACCAGCCCGGGCTTCTTCAACGCGATCCACCCGTTCCTGCCGATGAGCTACATCGTGGAGGCACTGCGCCGGCTGATCACCGGCGGCGGGCTCGGCCCGGTCTGGCAGGCGTGCGGTGTGCTGGCCGCGTTCACCGCGGGCGCGCTCGCGCTGACGGCCCTCGCGGCCCGCCGCCGCCAGGTGTGGACGCTGGACCGGCTGCACCCGGAGCTGAGCCTGTGAGCCAGGGGGACGCCCCGCACGCACGCGTACCTGTGAGAATCAGGGCCATGGAAAGCAGCAGCGCCAGGTCCGGCGGCAGCACGCGCCGCGAGGCCACCCGGCAGAAGCTCTACGAGGCGGCCGTCACGCTCATCGCCGAGCAGGGCTTCTCCGCGACCACGGTGGACGAGATCGCGGAGCGGGCCGGGGTCGCGAAGGGCACGGTCTACTACAACTTCGCGAGCAAGTCGGTCCTCTTCGAGGAGTTGCTGCGGCACGGCGTGGGCCTGCTCACCGCCTCTCTGCAGGAGGCGGCGGAGCGGACCGCACGGGCCGGCGGCAGCAAGGTGGACGCGCTGGACGCGATGGTCCGCGCGGGCCTGGTCTTCATCGACCGCTATCCGGCCTTCACCCAGCTGTACGTGGCCGAGCTGTGGCGCACCAACCGGGCCTGGCAGTCCACGCTGATGGTGGTCCGGCAGGAGGCCGTCGCGGTAGTCGAGCAGGTGCTGCGCGAGGGCGTGGCGGCCGGGGAGTTCAGCGACGAGATCGACGTCCAGCTGACGGCGGCCGCGCTGGTCGGCATGGTCCTGGTGGCCGCGCTGGACTGGAAGTCCTTCCAGCCGGAGCGCTCCCTGGATGACGTCCACGCGGCCCTGTCGCGGCTGCTGCAGGGGCGCGTGAGCGGCAAGGGCTGAGCGGGTACGAGGAGGGTGCCGGTCCGCTGCCGGACCGGCGCCCTCCCACTCCCCCGTACTCCCCCTTTGGTCCCCCGTGGGTGGTCGTCCCCGGGTCCCCCGACTCGCTTCCGCCGACGGATCGGCGGAAGGAGCGGCCGGGTGGCGGGCGCCGTTCCGCCGCCCCGTGTCGGCGGTGCCGGGCCGCGCCCCCTTGCCGTGCTTCCACTGTCCCGTTCGCCGAGGCCGCGGCCCATCCGCGCGCGTACTCATCTCACCGCCTGAGTACGGGTACTCAGCCGTACGCACGCGTGCCCACGTTTCCGGGCGGCCTCGCGGGTGTCCTGGGCTCCCGCGGGGCGGGTTGTCAGTGGCGGTCGATAAAGTCGCAGGCATGGCACGGATTGCGGTGATCGGCGCCGGGATGGGCGCGATGGCGGCCGCCGCCCGGCTGGCCGTCGCGGGCCACCGGGTGGTGGTGTACGAGCGCACGGACACGTACGGCGGTGCGGTGCGCCGCTTCGAGCGGGACGGGTTCGGCTTCGACACCGGCCCGGGACTGCTGACGCTGCCCGCCGTGTACCGCGATCTGTTCGTCAAGACCGGCAAGGAGCCGCTGGAGGACCGCGTCGAGCTGGTCCAGGTCGATCCGTCCTCGCGGCACGTCTTCGCGGACGGCACCGAGGTGTCGCTGCCGAACGCCTCGCGCGCGGGTGTGGTCGCGGCCCTGGAGGAGGCGCTGGGCGGGGGCGCGGGCGAGCGCTGGGGCGAGTTCCTGGTGCGGGCCCGGGAGGCCTGGGACCGTACCCGCAGGCCGCTGCTGGAGGAGCCGCTGTGGCCCGACTGGCGGGTGCTGGCCGAGAAGGAGCCGTATCCGGCCGTCCCGCACAAGCGGCTGCTGCGCACCAGACGCGCGAGCACACTGGCCGAGATCGGCGCCTGGGAGCTGCGCGACGAGCGCCTCGACGCCCTGCTGCAGAGTTCCGCGCTCGCCCACGGCCTCGATCCGCGGACCGCTCCGGCGAGCGCGGCCGTCCTGCCCTACATGGAGCACGCCTTCGGCACCTGGTATGTGCGCGGCGGCGTCCGGGAGTTGGCGCGCGCGGTGTACGAGCGGTGTCTGGAGCGGCGGGTCGAGTTCGTCTTCGACGCGGAGGTCCTGCGCATCCTGGACAAGGACGGCCGGGCCGCGGGCGTGAAGCTGGGAGACGGCACGGTGGCCGAGGCGGACCATGTCGTGGCGGACGTGGACCCGGCGTGGTTGAAGGCGCTGACGGACCGTCCGCTGGACGGGAACGGGGATGTGCGGACCGATCCCTTCACGACCCGTCCCGGGCGGTTCGCCCTGCTGCTGGCCCTGCGCGGCGGGTGCGAGGCCGGTGCCGCACATCGCACGGTCGTCCATGCGCCGGACCCGGAGTCCGAGCTGGACTTCCTGGCCTCGGCGGACGGGGACCAGCCGCCACCGCCCACGGTGGCCGTGCTGCGCCCGGACGACCCCGCGCTCAGACCGGACGACGGGCACGAGTCCGTGGTGCTGTCCGCGGTGGTGCCGAGCGCCGTCGACTGGGACGAGGAGGGCATGGTCCGGCAGTACACGGAGCATCTCCTCGAAGCCGCCGAGGCCGTGATACCGGGCCTGCGGGACCGCGTCCTGTGGCAGGAGGTGCGCACACCCGACAACTCCGACGACGAGACGGGTGCCTTCCTCGGCGCGGTGCCGGCCCCCGCGCTGGCCGCCGGAGGGGGCCGTTTCCTGCATCCGTCGAACACGACGCGGCTGCCCGGTCTGTACCGGGTCGGCGGCTGGTCCCACCCAGGCGGCGGGCTGCCGCACGCGGGCATGTCGGGCGCGCTGGTGGCGGGGCTGATCGTGGAGGGCCCGGAGTTCCGCGGCTCCCAGTGAGCCGAGCCGGGCCCTCAGAAGCGATAGGACCTCAGAAGCGATACGGCCTCAGAAACGGTACTGCTCGTCGTACCCGGCACCGGGCTGCTGCTGGGCGTGCCCCTGGTTCTGGTGCGGGTACGGCTGCTCCTGCGGGAGTTCGCCGCCGTAGGTCTCGTCGGTGCGCTGCTGCGGCACCCACACCCCGTCCGCCGGGGTCTCGCCGTAGCCGCCGCCGTACGGGGCCTGGGCGTAGCCCTGCTGGGCGTACTGGCCGGAGTAGCCGGTGCCGTACGAGGCGTCGCCGTAGGACTGGGTGCCGATGTACGGGTCGGAGTAGTTGGCATAGCCCTGCTGGCCGCCGGCGTCGTAGCCGTAGCCCTGCTGGGCGTAGCCCGAGTAGTCGTAGGCGTAGTTCTGCTGCTCGGCGCCCTGGGGCTGGGCCGCGGCCGCGTAGGCGGTGTCCCCGTAGACGCCGTAGGAGCCGGTGTCCTCGGGGATGGGCTGTGGCTCGTAGACGGCGGTGGCCTCGGCCGCGGCGGGCTCCGTGGCCGGACGGCCGGACGGGGTGAAGACGTCGTCGCGGTCGTAGTCGTCGTAGTCGCCGCGCCCCTGGCCGTAGCCGGCCCGGTCGGCGCCCCGGTCGTCCTCCGGGCCGACGAGCTCGGGGTCGGTGTCGTCGAGCGCCGGGTCGTGCCGGTCGGCCTTGCCGCGGCGGCGCTTGCTGCCGCCCGCGGCCTCGGCCTCCGCCTCGGGACGCTTGACCGCCCAGCCGGCGGCGAAGCCGCGGCGGAACGACAGCGTGACATAGGTCTGGCCGACCGCGAAGGCGATGGCGCCGACGCCGATCACGATCACGGACGGCATCAGCACACCGACCACGACCCCGAGGAAGCCGGCGAACGCCAGCAGCCGCCAGCGCAGGCGCGCCTTGTACTGCAGCAGCACCTCGCCCAGCAACCACAGTGCGACGATGCCGAACGCGATGTAGAGGACCGTCCAGCCCATGTACGCCCCTCTCCCAGTGACCGCTACGCAGTGTGTCGTATCGCGGTGCGGCCGGTCTAGGCCTGCGGGGGGTGGTGCAGGCCCAGGTTCTCGTAGATTTCCAGGGTCGCCGTGGAGTTGTTGAGCGTGATGAAGTGCAGTCCGGGCACTCCCTCGGCGAGCAGCCGGGCGCAGAACTCCGTGGCGAAGTCGATACCGATGGAGCGTACCGCCGCCGGATCGTCCTTCGCTGTGAGGATCCGCTCTTTCAGAGCGTCCGGGAACAGGGCGGTGCTGAGCTTGGGCACCCGTTGCAGCATCTTCACGCTGGTGACCGGCAGCACCTCGGGGATGACGGGCGTCTCGCAGCCCGCGGCCACCACGCGGTCGCGCAGCCGCAGATACGACTCCGGGTGGAAGAACATCTGTGTGATGGCGTAGTCCGCGCCCGCACGGCACTTGTCCACGAAGTGGGCGACGTCGGTGTCCCAGTCCGCGGAGCGGGGGTGCATCTCCGGGAAGGCGGCGACGCCCACGCAGAAGTCGCCCGACTCCTTGATGAGCCGGACGAGCTCGGCCGCGTACGTGAGTCCCCGGGGGTGCGGCACCCACTCGCCCATCGGGTCGCCGGGCGGGTCGCCGCGCACGGCGAGCATGTTGCGGATCCCGGCGTCCGCATACTGGCCGATGATGTTCCGCAGTTCGGCGATCGAGTGGTCGACCGCGGTGAGGTGGGCGACGGGAGTGAGCGTCGTGTCCACGACGATCTGCTCAGTCTCCCGGACCGTGGTCGTGCGCGTGGAACCGCCGGCGCCGTACGTGACGGAGACGAAGTCGGGGGCGACGGCCTCGACCCTCCGGAGGGCGTTCCACAGGTTCCGCTCGCCCTGGGGGGTCTTCGGCGCGTAGAACTCGAACGAGTACGTCGTCTTGCCGGTGGCGAGCATGTCGCGCACGGTGCGTGCGCGATCAGTCCTGGTGGAGGGGGTTCCGAGGGCCATACGGGCAGGTTAGCCAGGGGTGGGCGGTCCCCCAACCGGACGGCGAAGATTTGCCCGAATTGTCGCTATCCTGTCCACTCCTTGGACAAAAACACGGACACAACCACGGACAGAGCGACGGCCAGCCACGGACTGAGACACGGGCAGGGCTCCCCCACCGGTGCCGCTAGCCCTGCCGCAGCCGCTTCGCGAACTCGGCCGCGGCCGCTCCCGGGTCGCCGGCCTCGGTGATCGCGCGCACCACGACCACCCGGCGGGCGCCCGCGTCCAGCACCTGGTCGAGGTTGGCGAGGTCGATCCCGCCGATCGCGAACCAGGGACGGTCGGTGCCCAGGCCGGCCGTGTACCGCACCAGGTCGAGGCCGGGCGCGGTCCGGCCCGGCTTGGTGGGCGTGGGCCAGCAGGGGCCGGTGCAGAAGTAGTCCACGCCCTCCTGCACGGCGGCCGCGGCCGCCTCGGACTCGGCATGCGTGGAGCGGCCGATCAGCACCGCGTCGCCGAGGACGGCGCGGGCCGCGGGGACCGGCAGGTCGCCCTGGCCGAGATGCAGCACATCGGCGCGGGCGGCGTGGGCGACGTCCGCGCGGTCGTTCACCGCGAGGAGCTTGCCGTGCCGGGCGCAGGCCTCCGCGAAGACCTCCAGGTGCGCCAGCTCCTTTGCGGCCTCCATGCCCTTGTCGCGCAGCTGCACGATGTCGACACCGCCGGCCAGGACCGCGTCCAGGAACTCGGGAAGGTCGCCCTGGCGCGTGCGCGCGTCCGTGCACAGGTACAGGCGGGCGTCGGCGAGCGCGGCGCGTGCGGTGTCGGACATACGTGGGTCCCCCCTGGTCGGTGTCCCTGACGGCTTCGGCGGGTGGCGTACGGGCTACGACGGCCCGCACACCACCCCTTCAGGTGCGATTCGGCTCAGACGGCGAGCGCCTGGGCGCGGCGCTTCACCTCCGTGCCGCGATTCTCGCTCAGGGCCTGCGCGGGGGTGCCGGGCAGGGTCGGGTCGGGGGTGAAGAGCCACTCGATCATCTCTTCGTCCGTGAAGCCGTCGTCCCGCAGGAGCGTCAGGGTGCCGGACAGGCCCTTGACGACCTTGTCCCCGTCGATGAAGGCTGCGGGGACGTGCAGTGCGCGGTTCTCACCTCGGCGTACGGCGATGAGCTGGCCCTCCTTGACCAGCTGCCGCACGCGCGTCACCTCGACGCCGAGCTGTTCGGCGATGTCGGGGAGGGTGAGCCAGGCGGGGACGAGAGCATCGATTTTTGCGTCAATCTCGGTCACGAGAACAAGCCTGCCATCCCCCACTGACAGTCGGAAGTCAGGCAGGTCCGGCCGGGATGACCAGGCTAGTCGGCCGTGGCGTCCTTCAGGGGCTTCGAGGGGTCGGCCAGGGCCTGCGTGTCCATGCGGCGGCCCGCCTCGATCAGCCGGCGCCCCTGCGCCAGATCACGCGGGCGGCCGACCGCCAGGAGGGCCACCAGGTGGTCCTCGCGCAGCCAGCACACCGTCCAGGCCGGACCCGTCGGGTCGCCGCGCCACACCAGGCGGTCGGCGGCGGCGTGGTGGCCGGCGTACTGCACGAAGCGGCCGAACTGCTCGGACCAGAAGTACGGCACCGGGTCGTAGACCGCCGGGGTCTCGCCGAGGATGTTCGCGGCGACCGTGCGCGGGCCCTGCAGGGCGTTGTCCCAGTGGTGGACGAGCAGCCGTTCGCCGTAGCGGGCGGAGGGGAAGGAGGCGCAGTCGCCGACGGCGTACACGTCCTCGACCGAGGTGCGCAGACGGTCGTCGGCGAGGACGTCCCCGTGCGGGCCCAGCTCGACGCCGGAGCCGGCAAGCCAGGCCGTGGCGGGGCGGGCGCCGATGCCGACGACCACGGCGCCCGCGGGCAGCCGGGTGCCGTCGTCGAGGATCACCGCGCCGGGCTCGACGCGCTCCACGCGCGCGTGCGTGCGCAGTTCGGCGCCCGCGTCGGCGTACCAGGCGACCATGGGTGCGGCGACCTCGGCGGGCAGGGCGCCGGCGAGCGGACGGCCGGCGGCCTCCACGACGGTCACCGCACAGCCGGCTCCACGGGCGGCTGTGGCGAACTCGGCGCCGATCCAGCCGGCCCCGACGACCACGATCTCGTGCTGCCGGGCGAGGACCGGCTGCAGCCGTTCGGCGTCGTCCAGGGTGCGCAGCAGATGCACGCCGGGCACGCCCTCGGTGCCCGGCAGGGTGATCGGCTCGGCGCCGGTGGCGAGCACCAGGACGTCGTACGGCACCGGGCCCGCCTCGGTGTCCAGTTCGCGCTCCGCGGGGCGCAGGCCCAGCACCTCGCAGCCGAGCCGCAGCTCGACGCCCAGGGACTCGAAGTCCACGTCGAAGGCGGAGCCCTCGGCCTTGCCGAGCAGCACGGCCTTCGACAGCGGCGGCCGGTCGTACGGCTGGTGCGGCTCCGCCCCGATCACGGTGACGGAGCCCTTGTACCCCTGTTCCCGCAAGGCGACCGCCGTCTGCACCCCGGCCATGCCCGCGCCGACCACGACCACGCGCCGCCGTGCCGACGTGCCCCCTTGCGCTGTCTGCTCGCTCACCCGATCACCATAGACACGTGACAACGCGTCAGTCAGCGGGCGTGCCCGGTGACCTGTTCCACAACGCTCGTCCCGGTGCCCGCCCGGGACTCCCACTCCCAGGTCTCCTCCAGCCGCACCCGCCCGTCCGGCAGCTCCACCACCGTGGACACACAGTGCCCGGAGGAGGTCGTCCCGTCGGTCCTCAGCTGGACGTAGCGGAAGTCCAGCCGGTCACCCTCCCGGGTGCCGACCAGATGGCCGCGCACGACGTCGCCGCCCGTGTACTCCGCCCAGATCTCGCCGTCCTTCTCGTGGTAGGCGAACCGGGTGCGGGTGCCCACCTGACCTGGGGCTTGGTCCGCCACGGGGGCGAGGATCAGTCCGTCGAGCGATCGGGCCACGGGCGGGGGCTCCCTTACGGGTGACGAGGGGTGCGGGCTAGGGTGGCCACCGTACAAGCACTCGCGGGAGCCCGGACGCACCGGGCTGAGAGGGAGGCTGGCGGCCTCCGACCGTACGAACCTGATCCGGGTCATGCCGGCGAAGGGAGGGGCTGGACGCCCATGTCGTCACGTACGTCCGATACGTCCGACGTCCTCGTCATCGGGGGCGGCATCATCGGCCTGGTCACGGCCTGGCGCGCGGCGCGGCGCGGGCTCGCCACGGCCGTGGTGGACCCCGAGCCCGGCGGCGGAGCCGCGCGGGTCGCGGCCGGAATGCTGGCCGCGGTCACCGAACTGCACTACGGCGGGGAGGAGTTGCTCGCCCTGAACCTGGAATCGGCCCGCCGTTACCCGGACTTCGCGGCCGAGCTGACCGAGCTGACCGGCCACGACCTCGGCTACCGCCGCTGCGGCACCCTCCAGGTCGCGCTCGACGCCGACGACCGCGCCCATCTGCGCGAACTGCATGCCCTGCAGCGGCGCTGCGGCCTGGAGTCGGAGTGGCTGTCCGGGCGGGAGTGCCGGCGCCTGGAGCCGATGCTGGCGCCCGGGGTGCGCGGCGGGCTGCGGGTCGACGGCGACCACCAGATCGACCCGCGGCGGCTGGCGGCGGCCCTGGTGGCCGCGTGCGAGCGGGCGGGCGTGGTGTTCCACCGCGCGTGGGCCGAGCGGCTGGACGTCGTACGGGACCGGGCCGCCGGGGTCACGCTCGCGGACGGCACCGCTCTGAGCGCCGGGCAGGTGGTGCTCGCGGCCGGGAGCATGAGCGGACGGCTCGCGGGCGTGCCGGAGGCGCTGCTGCCGCCGGTGCGGCCGGTGAAGGGGCAGGTGCTGCGGCTGACGGTGCCGCGCCGGTACGCGCCCTTCCTGAGCCGCACCGTGCGGGCCATCGTGCGCGGCGGCCATGTGTATCTGGTGCCCCGGGAGGACGGCGAACTGGTCGTCGGCGCGACCAGCGAGGAGCTGGGCTGGGACACGACGGTCACCGCGGGCGGGGTGTACGAGCTGCTGCGCGACGCCCATGAGCTGGTGCCGGGCATCACCGAACTGCCGCTCACCGAGACCCGGGCCGGTCTGCGCCCCGGCTCCCCCGACAACGCGCCGCTGCTCGGCCCGTCCGGGCTCGACGGGCTGCTGCTGGCCACCGGGCACCACCGCAACGGGGTGCTGCTCACGCCGGTCACCGGGGATGTGATGGCCGAGGTGCTGGCCAGTGGCCGGCTCCCGGAAGAAGCCCGTCCGTTCACGCCGCGGCGCTTCGGCGCCGCCATCCTCATGGAGCAGCCCGCATGAGCATCTCCGTCACTGTGTCCATCTCCGTCAACGGAGAGCGCCGGGAGATCGTTCCGGGTACCGCTCTCGACGCCGTCGTACGGTCGCTGGCCCCGTCGCCCTCCGGGGTGGCCGCCGCCGTCAACGAGACCGTCGTCCCGCGCGCGCAGTGGGCGACCACGGCGCTGGCCGCGGGCGACCGGGTCGAAGTCCTCACCGCGGTTCAGGGAGGCTGACCATGGCCGACGATCCCTTGGTCCTCGGGGGTACGGCCTTCTCGTCACGGCTGATCATGGGTACGGGCGGTGCGCCCAGCCTGGAGGTGCTGGAGCGGGCGCTGGTCGCCTCCGGTACGGAGCTGACGACGGTCGCGATGCGGCGGGTGGACCCCTCCGTGCACGGTTCGGTGCTGTCGGTGCTGGAGAGGCTGGGCATCCGGGTGCTGCCGAACACGGCGGGCTGTTTCACGGCGGGCGAGGCCGTACTGACCGCGCGGCTGGCGCGGGAGGCGCTGGGCACGGATCTGATCAAGCTGGAGGTCATCGCCGACGAGCGGACGCTGCTGCCGGACCCGGTGGAGCTGCTGGAGGCGGCGGAGACGCTGGTCGACGACGGGTTCACGGTGCTGCCGTACACCAATGACGATCCCGTGCTGGCGCGGAAGCTGGAGGACGTGGGCTGTGCGGCCGTCATGCCGCTGGGGTCGCCGATCGGGTCCGGGCTCGGGATCCGCAACCCCCACAACTTCCAGCTGATCGTCGAGCACGCGCGTGTGCCGGTGATTCTGGACGCGGGGGCCGGTACGGCGTCCGACGTCGCGCTGGCCATGGAGCTCGGGTGTGCGGGGGTGATGCTCGCCTCTGCGGTGACCCGGGCACAGGAGCCGGAACTCATGGCGGCGGCGATGCGGCATGCCGTGGAGGGGGGCCGGCTGGCTCGGTTGGCCGGGCGGATTCCGCGCAGGCACTTCGCCGAGGCGTCGTCTCCTGCGGAGGGCCTGGCCGTGCTGGATCCCGAGCGTCCTGCGTTCTGACCCGGTACCGCAGCCACCCACCGCCCGCCCACCCGCGCACCACCCGTGACCGCCCACCGGAGGGCTGGACCTTCCCGTGGGGCACCGTCACCGCCGGCGGCCGCGGGTCGCGGGGGCGGGCGGCAGTGGAACGCCTTGCCCGTCGGCGGCCGCGGGCCGTGTGGGCGCGGGCGGACGGCGCGGGCCGCAGGCGCTGCAGCGGCGGCCGCGGATCGCCTGAGCCGTCGGCGGCCGCGAGTCGCAGGGGCGCGGGCAGGCGGCACGGGCCCTAGGGGCCGCGAACTGCACAGGTGATTGGGGGGCGGCAGCGAGCAGCCTGGGCAGTGGGCGGCACCAGCCCGCAGCCCGAACGCCAGGCGGCACCAGCCGAGCCGGGACGCGCGGCGAGCGGCGCCAGCCGAACTCCGGGACGGCGGGCGCCACCAGCCGACCTCCCGGACGATGGGCGCCACCAGCCGAACTCCCGGACGATGGGCGCCACCAGCCGAACTCCCGGACGGCGGGCGCCACCAGCCGAACTCCCGGACGATGGGCGCCACCAGCCGAACTCCCGGACGGCGGGCGCCACCAGCCGACCTCCCGGACGATGGGCGCCACCAGCCGAACTCCCGGACGGCGGGCGGCGCCGGCCGAACTCCCGGACGGCGGGCGGCGCCGGCGGCGGTCGGCGCGGGGTGGGTGGCTCGTAGAGGTTGGGCCGGGTTCGTGTGTCGCGTCACAGGTCGGCTTCAGTGGCTGGGGGAAAGCGGTCTCGGCGGGGGAAGTGTCGGTGCGTCCTCGTAGACTCCCCTGCGTGGATACGACCCTTCAGGACCCCCTCGTCGGGCAGGTGCTCGACGGCCGTTATCGCGTCGACGCGCGGATCGCGGTCGGCGGGATGGCCACGGTCTACCGAGCCCTGGACACCCGTCTGGACCGTGTGCTCGCGCTGAAGGTGATGCACCCGACACTCGCGGCCGACGGATCCTTCGTGGAGCGCTTCATCCGGGAGGCGAAGTCCGTCGCCCGGCTGGCGCACCCGAACGTGGTGCAGGTCTTCGACCAGGGGACCGACGGGTCGTACGTGTACCTGGCGATGGAGTACGTCGCCGGATGCACTCTGCGGGACGTGCTGCGCGAGCGTGGGGCGCTGCAGCCCCGCGCGGCCCTCGACATCCTCGAACCCGTCCTCGCCGCGCTCGGCGCCGCGCACCGGGCCGGGTTCGTGCACCGGGACATGAAGCCCGAGAACGTGCTGATAGGCGACGACGGGCGGGTCAAGGTCGCCGACTTCGGGCTCGTGCGGTCCGTGGACACCCAGACCAGCACGACCGGCACCGTGCTCGGGACCGTGTCGTATCTCGCGCCCGAGCAGATAGAGCAGGGCACCGCCGATCCGCGTGTCGACGTCTACGCGTGCGGTGTCGTCCTCTACGAGATGCTGACCGGCGGCAAGCCGCACTCCGGGGACTCCCCCGCCCAGGTCCTCTACAAGCACATCCACGAGGACGTGCCGCCGCCCTCGGCGCTGGTGCCGGGGCTGCCGTACGAGCTGGACGAGCTGGTCGCCTCGGCGACCGCGCGCACCCCGGACCTCCGGCCGTACGACGCCGTGGCACTGCTCGCCCGGGCGCGCGAGGCACGCCAGGGGCTGAGCGACGAGCAGCTGGACGCGGTGCCGCCGCAGGCGGTCGCCGCGGAGCACGACAACGCCGGCGACCGTACGAGCGTGATACCGCGCTCGCTGACGGTGCCGCGGCCGCTGCCCGTCAACGAGGAGGAGCCGGCCGGGGGTGCCGCCCGGCACACCACCCGGCTGCAGGCGCCGCCTGTGCCGCCCCGGCGGTCGAGGCGGCTGGTGCTGACGATCGTCGCCGCCGTGCTGGTGGTGTTCGGCGTGGGCGCCGGGGTCTGGTACATCAACTCGGGCCAGTTCACGAAGGTTCCGCCGCTGCTGTCGAAGACCGAGGCACAGGCCCGGGACCGGCTGGAGTCGGCCGGTCTCGAGGTCGGGCAGGTCAAGCGCGAGTACAACGACACCGTCCAGCGGGGCACGGTCATCGGCACCGACCCCGCGCCCGGCGCCCGGATCCGCGACCACGACTCGGTGACGCTGACCGTGTCGCTGGGCCCGGAGACGGTGAACGTGCCGGATGTCACGGGCCGCCCCCTGGCCGAGGCGCGGGCCCGGCTGAAGGCGGACGGACTGGAACCGGGCATGGTCACCCAGCAGTTCAGCGAGGACGTCGCCCAGGGTTCGGTGATCGCCACCACGCCGCAGGCCGGCACCAAGCGGCACGCCGGGTCGGCGATCGCGCTGACCGTCAGCAAGGGCCGCCCCGTCGACGTGCCGGACGTCACCGGTGACGATCTGTCCGACGCCAGGCAGCAGCTCACGGACGCCGGCCTGAAGGTGAAGATCGCGGCCCAGCAGGTCAACTCCGAGTACGACAAGGGCAAGGTGGCCCAGCAGACCCCGGGCAACGGCAGCCAGGCCGCCGCGGGCGACACGGTGACGCTGACGCTGTCCAAGGGCCCGGAGATGGTCGACGTGCCGGACGTGGTCGGCGACAGCGTCGACGACGCCCACAAGGCGCTGGAGGGCGCCGGGTTCAAGGTGGAGGAGGACCGCGGCCTGCTCGGGCTGTTCGGCGACACCGTGAAGAAGCAGTCGGTGCAGGGCGGCGACAAGGCGCCCAAGGGGTCGACCATCACGATCACCATCCGGTGACGGTGACCAGGGCAGGCACGGGGCGTGGACGGACCGCCTCATGGCCGGGCCCGGAGGGCTTCGCTCGGCGCCGGTCCGGCCGAACGGCGCGCCCGGCACGGGCCGCAGGGCCGGCAAGGGCGGCGGGGGCCGGGACCGGGCCTGCCGGGCCATGGGGATCACTCATGTCACCCCCGCGTCCCGCGGTCGTACCCTGACCGGGGGCGTCCCCGCACGTCCTGGCATGCTGGGTGAGCCATGACCTCACCATCTTCGTCTTCGCTCTCGCTCCCGGCCGCCCCCGCGCGCAACCCCGTCGGCGGCCATGTCCCCGTGGCCGGCGGCCTGCACTCCGTGGGGCTGTCGTACGCCCGTGAGCTGCGGGCGGAGACCGTGCAGGTCTTCGTGGCCAATCCGCGGGGCTGGGCCACGCCTGCCGGGAATCCCCGGCAGGACGAGGCCTTTCGCGCCGCCTGCGCGGAGGAGTCGATCCCGGCGTACGTCCATGCCCCTTACCTGATCAACTTCGGCTCGCACACCGAGGCGACCGTGGAGCGGTCGGTGGAGTCGCTGCGGCACTCCCTGCGGCGGGGGCGGGAGATCGGTGCGCTGGGTGTGGTCGTGCACACCGGGAGCGCAACCGGCGGGCGGGCCCGTGAGGTGGCGCTGAAGCAGGTGCGCGCGCACCTGCTGCCGCTGCTGGACGAGCTGACGCACGACGACGACCCGTTTCTGCTGCTGGAGTCGACGGCCGGGCAGGGTGCCTCCCTGTGTTCCCGCACCTGGGACTTCGGTCCGTACTTCGAGGCGCTGGACGCGCACCCGAAGCTCGGGGTCTGCCTCGACACCTGCCACATCTTCGCGGCCGGCCACGACCTGACCGGCCCGAGCGGCATGCACCAGACCCTGGACCTGCTCGTGGACACCGTCGGCGAGGGCCGCCTGAAGCTGATCCACGCCAACGACTCCAAGGACGTGGTCGGCGCCCACAAGGACCGGCACGAGAACATCGGCGCCGGCCACATCGGCGAGGACCCGTTCCGGGCCCTGATGACCCACCCCGCGACCGAGGGCGTACCGTTGATCATCGAGACGCCCGGGGGCAAGGCGGGGCACGCGGCGGACGTCGAGCGGCTGAAGAAGCTCAGGGACGGCTGACGGCACCCGGCCGGTTCACAGCTCCGGCCCCTGCCCCGGCTCCTCCTGGTAGGAGTACCGCTGTTCCTTCCACGGGTCGCCGATGTTGTGGTAGCCGCGTTCCTCCCAGAAGCCGCGGCGGTCGGCGGTCATGTACTCGACGCCGCGGACCCACTTCGGGCCCTTCCAGGCGTACAGGTGGGGCACGATCAGGCGGACCGGGAAGCCGTGCTCGGCGGTGAGGAGTTCGCCGTCCTTGTGGGTCGCGAAGATCGTGCGGTCGGAGGCGAAGTCCGACAGACGGAGGTTGGAGCTGAAGCCGTACTCGGCCCAGACCATCACATGGGTGACGTCCGGCGCCGGCGGGGCCAGGTCGAGGATGGTGCGGGCGGGGATGCCGCCCCACTCCGCGCCGACCATGCTGAACTTGGTCACACAGTGCAGATCGGCCACCACGGTGGTGTACGGCAGGGCCGTGAACTCCTCGTGGTTCCAGAGGTGCTTGTCACCGTCGGCGGTGGCGCCGAAGACCCGGAACTCCCAGCGCTCGGGGCGGAACTTCGGGACGGGGCCGTAGTGCGTGACCGGCCAGCCGCGCTGGAGACGCTGACCCGGCGGAAGCTCGGACCCTGCCGTTGCTCCAGACTCTCGCTCCACCGGATGACCCATGTATCCATCCTGACAGACCTCGGGCAGTGCCCTTGACCATGAGTCGACCACGCGTCCACGGACCGGACAATTCACATCAAGCAAGCACTTACTTACTAAGTGCGCACTTACTGGACGATCTTCGTCACCGGTGCAATCATGCGGCCGCACACCCCCGTGTTTCCCGTGCGGAAGGAGCCTCTGCGATGCAGGGCGACCCCGAGGTCATCGAGTTCCTCAACGAGCAGCTCACCGGCGAGCTGACGGCGATCAACCAGTACTTCCTGCACGCGAAGATGCAGGAGAACTTCGGGTGGTACAAGCTCGCCAAGTACACACGGCACGAGTCGTTCGACGAGATGAAGCACGCGGAGGTGCTCACCGACCGGATCCTGTTCCTGGAGGGGCTGCCGAACTACCAGCGGCTGTTCCATGTGCGCGTCGGGCAGACCGTGAAGGAGATGTTCGAGGCCGACCGGCAGATCGAGGTCGAGGCGATCGACCGGCTGCGCCGGGGGATCAAGGTGATGCGCGAGAAGGGCGACATCACGTCCGCCAACATCTTCGAGGACATCCTCGCCGACGAGGAGCACCACATCGACTACCTCGACACCCAGCTGGAGCTGGTGGAGAAGCTGGGCGAGGCGCTCTACATCGCACAGGTCATCGAGCAGCCGGAGAGCTAGGCGGCTTCCGGGAGCCCGGTCTCCGGGAGCTCGACTTCCGGAAGATCGGCTTCCGGGAGCGCGGAGAGGACCGGCCTGCCCTGGTCGGCCAGCTCACGCCGCGGGCAGGCGCCCCGGCCGAGGAGGGCCTGGATCCGACGGACACAGGAGCCGCAGTCCGTGCCCGCCTTGCAGGCGGAGGCTATCTGGCGGGGGGTGCAGGCACCGTCCTCCGCGTGCTGCTTGACCTGGGCCTCGGTGATGCCGAAGCAGCTGCAGACGTACACGCGGATTCACCTCCCGACGGGATCGCTCTCTTGACTGCCATCCCCTTGATCGGTGAGGCAAACCTAACCTTACCCGCCGCGCCGGGCCCGCAAAAGTAGGGAAGGGCGCGGATCGGTTGTGATCCGCGCCCCAGATCGCCCACAGGCCCTACGGCTCCACGGTCCTACTGGTCCCGGTACATCTCCGCGACCAGGAACGCCAGGTCCAGCGACTGGCTGCGGTTCAGCCGCGGGTCGCAGGCCGTCTCGTAGCGCTGGTGCAGGTCGTCGACGAAGATCTCGTCGCCGCCGCCCACGCACTCGGTGACGTCGTCGCCGGTCAGCTCCACGTGGATGCCGCCCGGGTGGGTGCCGAGCGCCTTGTGGACCTCGAAGAAGCCCTTGACCTCGTCGAGCACGTCGTCGAAGCGGCGGGTCTTGTGCCCGGAGGCCGCCTCGAAGGTGTTGCCGTGCATCGGGTCGGTCACCCAGGCCACCGTCGCGCCGGACGCCGTGACCTTCTCCACCAGCTCGGGAAGCTTGTCGCGGATCTTGTCGGCGCCCATCCGGACGACGAAGGTCAGCCGGCCCGGCTCCCGCTCGGGGTCGAGGCGGTCGATGTACTGCAGCGCCTCCTCGGCCGTCGTCGTCGGGCCGAGCTTGATGCCGATCGGGTTGCGGATCTGCGAGGCGAACTCGATGTGCGCGTGGTCCAGCTGCCGGGTGCGCTCACCGATCCACACCATGTGCGCGGAGACGTCGTACAGCTTGCCGGTGCGCGAGTCGACCCGGGTCAGGGCGGACTCGTAGTCCAGCAGCAGCGCCTCGTGCGAGGAGTACAGCTCGACGGTCTTGAACTCCTCCGGGTCCGTGCCGCAGGCCCGCATGAAGTTCAGCGCGTTGTCGATCTCGCGCGCGAGCTGCTCGTAGCGCTGGCCGGACGGCGAGGTCTTCACGAAGTCCTGGTTCCAGGCGTGCACCTGGCGCAGGTCCGCGTAACCACCGGTGGTGAAGGCGCGCACCAGGTTCAGCGTGGACGCCGAGGCGTGGTACATGCGCTTCAGCCGCTCGGGGTCCGGGATGCGGGACGCCTCGGTGAACTCGAAGCCGTTGACGGAGTCGCCCCGGTACACCGGGAGCGTCACGCCGTCGCGGGTCTCGGTCGGCTTGGAGCGGGGCTTGGAGTACTGCCCGGCGATGCGGCCGACCTTCACCACGGGCACGGCGGCCGCGTAGGTGAGGACGGCACCCATCTGGAGCAGCGTCTTCAGCTTGTTGCGGATGTGGTCGGCGGACACCGCGTCGAAGGCCTCGGCGCAGTCGCCGCCCTGGAGGAGGAACGCCTCTCCCTTGGCGACGGCCGCCATCCGGGCGCGCAGCTGGTCGCACTCGCCCGCGAAGACGAGCGGCGGATACGACTCGAGGTCCGCGATCACTGCGCGCAGAGCCTCGGGGTCGGGGTACTCGGGCTGCTGCGCCGCGGGCAGGTTTCGCCAGGTGTTGCCAGCGCTCGGGCTGGTCTTAGCGTTCACGGTCACCTCGTAAACATTACGGGGTTGCATCGCATGCCCCATCTTCTGGCTCGAAGAGTGAGACGCGAGGGTTGTCCTGTGGACCGGGGGACGGCTGCGGTAGGGTTTGCGCCATGTTCGCGCTTTCGATCCAGAACTGGTGGTGGACCGCTCATCCGGCGGCCCACTGACTGCGCGTACGCAAGACTTCGCGAAGGCCGCCCGAGGGGCGGCCTTCGGCGTGTCCGGGGTCGTTCCTCACCGACATCGACGGAAGAGGACCCATGGACCTGGCACAGCTCCTGCACGACGACCGCCCCTTCGCCCTGCTCCGCCGCCGCACCCCGGGCCGCGACGAGCACACGGTGGAGATCCTGCTCGGCCCGGTGATCCGCCGCGACCGGCTCGCCGACCTGCCCGACGAGGGGCTGGCACTGGTCCCGTTCCGGCAGATCCGCGAGCGCGGCTTCGACGTCCGCGACGACGGCACCCCGCTGCTGGTCCTCACCCCCGAGGAGTCGTACGAGCTCCCGCTCGACGTGGCGCTGGCGCAGCTCCCGGCGCGCGAGGTGCGCGTCGAGGGCGGCGGCTTCGACGTCGGCGACGCGGAGTACGGCGAGATCGTCGGGCGGGTGCTCGCGGAGGAGATCGGCCGGGGCGAGGGCGCGAACTTCGTGATCCGGCGCACGTACGAGGGCGAGATCCCGGGGTTCGGCCGCGCCGACGCGCTCGCCCTGTTCCGGCGGCTGCTGGAGGGCGAGCGGGGCGCGTACTGGACGTTCGTCGTGCACACCGGGGACCGCACGCTGGTCGGCGCCAGCCCCGAGGTGCACGTCCGGATGTCCGGCGGCACGGTCGTCATGAACCCGATCAGCGGGACCTACCGCTATCCCGCCGAGGGCCCGACCCCGGAGCATCTCCTGTCCTTCCTCGCCGACGGCAAGGAGATCGAGGAGCTGTCGATGGTGGTCGACGAGGAACTGAAGATGATGTGCACCGTCGGCGACATGGGCGGGGTGGTCGTCGGGCCGCGGCTGAAGGAGATGGCGCACCTCGCGCACACCGAGTACGAGCTGCGCGGGAAGTCCTCCCTGGATGTGCGGGACGTGCTGCGGGAGACCATGTTCGCGGCGACGGTGACCGGGTCGCCGGTGCAGAACGCGTGCCGGGTGATCGAGCGGCACGAGGCCGGTGGGCGCGGCTACTACGCGGGCGCGCTGGCGCTGCTCGGCCGGGATTCCGGGGGCGCGCAGACCCTGGACTCCCCCATCCTGATCCGCACCGCCGACATCTCCGCCCAGGGGCGGCTACGGGTCCCGGTCGGGGCGACGCTGGTGCGCGGCTCGGACCCGGCGGGCGAGGTCGCGGAGACGCACGCGAAGGCGGCGGGCGTGCTGGCGGCCCTCGGGGTACGGCCGTCCCGGCCGCGTGAGGAGCAGGACCGGCCCCGGCTGGCCGACGACCCGCGGGTGCGGGCGGCGCTGGACGGGCGGCGGGCCGCGCTCGCGCCGTTCTGGCTGCGGATGCAGGAGCGTTCCGCGGCTGTGGAGGGGCACGCCCTGGTGGTGGACGCCGAGGACACCTTCACGGCGATGCTCGCGCACGTGCTGCGGTCGAACGGGCTGGACGTCACCGTCCGGCGGTACGACGAGCCGGAGCTGCGGGAGGCGGTGCTCGCCCATGAGGGGCCGGTCGTCCTCGGGCCCGGGCCCGGTGACCCCTCCGACCTCGCCGACCCGAAGATGCGGTTCCTGCGAAAGCTGGCCGCCCGGGTGATCCGGGAGCACCGGCACGGCGTGCTCGGAGTATGCCTGGGGCACGAGCTGATCGCGGCGGAACTGGGCCTTGCGATCGTGCGGAAGAAGGTGCCGTACCAGGGCGCGCAGACCACGATCGACCTGTTCGGGCGGGCGGAGACCGTCGGCTTCTACAACAGCTTCGTGGCCCACTGCGACGAGGAGGCGGCACGGGAGCTGGCCGCACACGGGGTGGAGGTGAGCCGGGCGGAGAACGGGGAGGTGCATGCCGTACGAGGTCCGGGCTTCGCCGGGGTGCAGTTCCACCCGGAATCGGTGCTGAGCCTGAACGGGGCCACGGTCGTACGGGAGCTGATGGGTCAGCTGCGCCGCACGACCGTGTAGCCGTCCGGGGCCACCGTCAGCCGAAGAACACCCCGACCTCTTCGTACAGCTTCGGGTTCACCGTCTTCAGCTTGGCGGTGGCCTCCGAGATCGGGACCCGGACGATGTCGGTGGCGCGCAGGGCGACCATCGTGCCGAAGTCGCCGTCGTGGACGCAGTCGATGGCGTGCAGGCCGAAGCGGGTGGCGAGCCAGCGGTCGAAGGCACTGGGCGTGCCGCCGCGCTGGACATGGCCGAGGACCGTGGTCCGGGCCTCCTTGCCGGTGCGGCTCTCGATCTCCTTGGCCAGCCACTCGCCGACCCCGGAGAGCCGGACATGCCCGAAGGAGTCCAGCGAGCCGTCCTTGAGCACCATGTCGCCGTCCTTCGGCATGGCGCCCTCGGCGACGACCACGATGGGCGCGTACGACGCCCGGAAGCGGGAGGTCACCCAGGCGCAGACCTGCTCGACGTCGAATCGCTGCTCGGGGATGAGGATGACGTTGGCGCCGCCGGCCAGGCCGGAGTGCAGGGCGATCCAGCCCGCGTGCCGGCCCATCACCTCCACGACCAGGACCCGCATATGGGACTCGGCGGTGGTGTGCAGCCGGTCGATGGCCTCGGTGGCGATGTTGACGGCGGTGTCGAAGCCGAAGGTGTAGTCGGTGGCCGACAGATCGTTGTCGATCGTCTTGGGCACCCCGACGCACGGCACCCCGTACTCGTCGGACAGCCGTGCGGCGACGCCCAGGGTGTCCTCGCCGCCGATCGCGATGAGGGCCTGTACGTCCAGTTTGGCGAGGTTGTCCTTGATCCGGCGGACGCCGTTCTCCGCCTTGAGGGGGTTGGTGCGCGAGGAGCCGAGAATGGTGCCGCCGCGGGGCAGGATGCCGCGCACCGCGGGGATGTCGAGACGGACGGTGTCGCCCTCGAGGGGACCTCGCCAGCCGTCCCGGAAGCCGATGAAGTCATAGCCGTACTCCTGCACGCCCTTGCGGACGATGCCCCGGATGACGGCGTTGAGCCCGGGGCAGTCGCCGCCTCCGGTCAGTACTCCCACCCGCATGGAAAAGTCCCTTCACCGCGGTTCCCTGACAGAGAGTCACGCTAATGGTGATTCGCGTCACATCGGGAGAGGCGGGACGGGTGATTCCGGCGTGTACGGCGTGTACGGCTCCGCAGCGGGCCCGGCTCGTCGACGGGCCCTACTCGTCGTCCAGTCCGCGCTCTATGGCGTACCGCACCAGCTCGACCCTGTTGTGCAACTGCAGCTTGCCGAGGGTGTTCTGCACATGGTTCTGGACCGTGCGGTGGGAGATGACGAGGCGTTCGGCGATCTGCTTGTAGCTCAGGCCCTTGGCGACCAGCCGCAGCACCTCCGTCTCCCGGTCCGTCAGCCGGGGCGCGCCGGGCTCGTCGGCCTCCGGGGCCGGGGCGGGCTCGGCGGCCAGGCGCCGGTACTCGCCGAGGACCAGTCCGGCGAGGCCGGGCGTGAACACCGGGTCGCCGACGGCGGTACGGCGCACCGCGTCCAGCAACTCCTCGGTGGAGGCCGACTTCAGCAGATAGCCGGTCGCGCCGGACTTCACCGCCTCCAGCACGTCCGCGTGCTCACCGCTCGCCGAGAGGACGAGGACGCGCAACGCCGGGTTGTGGGCGACGAGTTCCTTGCACACCTGGACGCCGGGCTTGGCGGGCAGGTTGAGGTCCAGCACGAGGACGTGGGGGACGGCGGCCTTGGCGCGGCGGACCGCCTGCTCGCCGTCGCCGGCGGTGGCGACCACGTGGAAGCCGGACTCGGTCAGGTCCCGGGCGACCGCGTCGCGCCACATGGGGTGGTCGTCCACCACCATGACCTTGATCGGGTCCTGCTGCTCGCTCATCGACGCCCCGCCTTCGCGTTCTTCGGTACCTTCAGTTCCACTTCCGTGCCCTGCCCGGGGACGGAGACCAGTTCGGCGCTGCCGCCCAGGTCGCGCAGCCGTCCCCGGATCGACTGGGCCACACCGAGCCGCCCCTCCCCCTGGGCCTGGGCGAGCCGGCCCTCGGGGATGCCGGGGCCGTCGTCCCGGACGGTCACGAGGACCTCGTCCGGCTCGTCCTCGACCAGGATCCAGGCCCGGGCCCGCTCGCCCGCGTGCTCGCGCACGTTGTCCAGGGCGGCGCCCACCGCGGCGGCCAGCTCCCGCGCGGCCGGCCGGGGCAGCTCGACCGGCGCGCCGGGCTCGGCCAGGCTGACCCGGGCCCCCGCGTAGGGCGCCAGCAGGATGCGCAGGTCGACCGGTCCGTCGTCGTCGGGCTCCTCCACCACGCGTACGACGGCTCCCGCGGAGGCGTCCTCCGACACCCGGGAGACCGGCAGCAGACCCCCGGAGACCAGCGTGCGCAGCGCCACCTCCTGCTCCCCGGCGAGCCGCCCCAGCTCCGCCGCCTCGCCGCCGATGACCGCGCCGCGCCGCTGCACCATCGCCAGCACCTGGAGCACGCTGTCATGGATGTCCCGGGCCAGCCGCTCCCGTTCCCGGGTCGCGGCCTCGATCTCCAGGGCGCGGGCGAGGGTGCGCTCGGAGGCGCGGGCGACCTCCACGACGTAGCCGACGGCGATCGAGGCCACCCAGACGAGGATCAGGCTGTGCACGGTGTCCCGGGCGGGATGGCCGCGTTCGACCAGGTTGGCCAGCGCGACCGGCGTGGAGGCCGCGGCGGCCCAGCGCCAGCCGCCCTTGATCGCGAAGGCCAGCACCGCACCGCCGGTCCATATCGACGGCAGCGTGGGGCCGCCCGCGATCCGCTGATGGCTGTCGGCGAGGGGGGTGACCAGGACGCCGGTGAGGGCGACGGTCAGGTCGACGGCCAGGAAGCGCTTGGTGCAGCTCGCCGCGTTGCGCACCCTCGGCAGGGTGGCGAGGGTCCAGACGAACAGGACGGCGAAGTAGCCGACGGCGACCCAGGGGCGCGTGTAGAGGCCGTGCCTGGTGGCTCCCAGACCGATCGCGTACAGCATGGTCAGGACGCGGTAGCCGGCGAGCGCGCGCCACAGCGGCAGCTCGACCGACATCCTCATCACGCGCTCGCGCCTGGCCATGTCCCCCCCGTCCCCCGGCCCCTCCCTCAGGCCTCCGCCTTCTTGTCGGCTTCCTTCTTCTCGGCCTCCTTGGCCGCCTTCGCCGCCTCCGCGATCTGCCGCTTGGCCGCCGTCGCGTACATGTCGACGTACTCCTGGCCGGACAGCTTCATGATCTCGTACATGACCTCGTCGGTCAGGGCGCGCAGCACGAAACGGTCGTGCTCCATGCCGTGGTAGCGGCTGAAGTCCAGCGGCTTGCCGATGCGGATGCCGGGCCGCATCAGCTTCGGCACCACCTTGCCGGGCGGCTGGATCTTCTCGGTGTCGATCATCGCCACCGGGATGACCGGAGCGCCGGTGGCGAGCGCCACGCGCGCGAGGCCGCCGGGCTTGCCCCGGTAGAGCCGACCGTCCGGCGAGCGGGTGCCCTCGGGGTAGATGCCGAACAGCTCGCCGCGCTCCAGCACCTCTATGCCGCTCTTGATCGCGGCCTCGCCGGCGCCGCGCGCCCCGGAGCGGTCCACCGGGAGCTGTCCGACACCCTTGAAGAAGGCCGCGGTCAGCCGGCCCTTGACCCCGGGGGTGGTGAAGTACTCGGCCTTCGCGATGAAGGTGACCTTGCGGTCCAGGACCGCGGGCAGGAAGAACGAGTCCGAGAAGGACAGGTGATTACTCGCCAGGATGGCGGGACCTGAAGTCGGTATGTTCTCCAGGCCCTCCACCCAAGGTCTGAAGGCGACCTTCAGCGGCCCCCCGATGGCGACCTTCATCGTGCCGTACAACACCCGCTTGCCTCCCGTTTCCGTCGAACAGACCTTAACCCTTCAGGACCGCCAAAGGCCCCGACGACCCTGGTCGGTGTCAGTGCGGTCGCGTACGGTGAAGCACATCCGCACGTTTCCCTCACGCCGCCACCGGTCACCGGTGGGGGCCCTCTTCAGGAACAGGAGCGTCGAAGGTGCCGGTCCTCCCCGGAGCCGAGCCGTACCGCCACGAGGGCGGGGAGGTGGGGGTCCTCCTCTGCCACGGTTTCACCGGCTCGCCCCAGTCGCTGCGCCCCTGGGCGGAGCACCACGCGGCGCACGGCCTGACCGTGTCGCTCCCCCTGCTGCCCGGCCATGGCACCCGCTGGGAGGACATGCAGGTCACCGGCTGGCAGGACTGGTACGCGGAGGTGGACCGCGAGCTGCGCCTCCTCGCCGAGCGCTGCTCGCAGGTGTTCGTCGCGGGCCTGTCGATGGGCGGCGCGCTGGCGCTCGCACTGGCGGCCCGGCACGGCGAGCGGGTCGCGGGCGCGGTGGTCGTCAACCCGGCGAACAAGGTGCACGGCCTGTCGGCGTACGCCCTTCCGGTGGCCCGGCATCTCGTGCGGACGACGAAGGGCATCGCCAGCGACATCGCCAAGGAGGGCGCGGCCGAGCTGGGCTACGACCGGGTGCCGCTGCACGCGGCGCACTCGCTGCGGGTGTTCCTGCGCCGGCTGGACGGCGAGCTGCCCCAGGTCACCCAGCCCTTGCTGCTGCTGCGCAGCGCCCAGGACCATGTCGTTCCGGCGGCCGACTCGGCCCGGGTGCTGAGCCGGGTGTCGTCCACGGACGTGACGGAGATCGTGCTGGAACACAGCTACCACGTGGCGACGTTGGACCAGGATGCGGACCGGATCTTCGAGGAGAGCCTCGCCTTCATGGGCCGGCTCGCACCCAGTCTCGGCAAGGAAGGGACGGCCACAGGTGGCTGAGCACGAGTCCGACCGCGAGGGCCGCGAGCCGGACGAGCAGAAGGTGCCCTTCGACGAGGACGCCGCCTGGCGGGCCATCGTCGAGGGGTACGGCGAGGAGCCGGCCGACCCGCCGGGCGCCAGGCCCTTCAAGCCGGTGGAGGACCTCGCGCTGCCCGAGCCGGAGAAGGGCGCCGAGAGCGACACCGACAAGGCGCCGGTCCGGCCGCTGGGCAGCTCGGTCTCCTTCGCGCCCGGGGTCGGCCCGCGCGACCACAACCCGCCCGAGCCCTCCGAGGACGACTTCGACGAGGACGACGAGGGCCATTTCGTCCCCCCGGAGCCGCCGCCGCTGCCGGAGGCCGACGCCACCGCGAAGTTCGCCTGGCTGGGCGTCGTCGGCGGGCCGATCCTGCTGCTGCTGGCCGTGCTGCTCGGCTGGGACATGACCTGGTGGCTGACGACCCTCGGCATCGGCGGCTTCCTCGGCGGTTTCGCCACGCTGGTGATGCGGATGCGCACGGACGACGAGGAGGACGACGGACCGGGGCGGGGCGCGGTGGTCTGAACTTTGTACAAGTGCTGCGGGGCTCCTAGGGTGAGCCCATGCCGCGCGACACGCTCACCCAGGAACAGATCGTCCGGACCGCCGTGCGGCTGCTGGACGACGAGGGCCTCGAAGGCCTCAACATGCGCGGCCTGGGCAAGCGGCTGGGGGCCGCGGCGACCGCCGTCTACTGGCATGTGAAGAACAAGGACGACCTCCTGCTGCTCGCCGCGGACCGGGTGTGGCACGAGGTCGAACTGCCGGCGCTCGACGCGGACGACTGGCGGGGCACGGCCACGACGATGGCCGACCGGCTGCACGCGATGCTCGTACGGCATCCGTGGCTGGTGCAGGCGATCGGCTCCCATGTCCTCTACGGCACCGGCAAGGCCCGTTACGACGACCGTCTCCTCGGCGTCTTCGAGACCGCGGGGTTCACGCCGGAGGAGGCGGACCGGGCCGCCGGTGCGGTGGTGACGTACGTCCTGGGCAACGCGCTCGGCGCCTCCGCCGCCGCCTCCCTCACGCGGAGGCTGCGGCGGGCCGGGGCGGATGCCGAGGGGATGGTCTCGGAGACCCTGGCCAAGGCGGCGGAGGCGGCGGAGCCGTTTCCGCGGTTGCGGGAGCGGCTGGGGACGGCGGCGGCCGCGGAGTACGGGGCCGCGCCCGACGGCAGCTACGCGGCGGGGTTGCGGGCACTGCTCGACGGGCTGCGGCCGGGCGGGGCGGACACTGTGCCCGGTACTGCCTGAACGACCAGGGGCGCTGCTCGCTGAAGAGTGCCCACGGGTGTCAGGCCCGGCTGAAAAGGCGCCCGGCCAGGTCGACGCCCGTCACCCTGCCGTCCTCCGCGCGGGAGAAACAGCCCCGCTGCCCCTTCAGGCCACCCTCCACAACGATGTACTCGTCCCCCGGCAGGAAGCCGATCGCCGCCGCCGGATGGTCCGGCGGCATCTCCGCGTCCGACGCCGCGCGGATCTCCGGCTTGATGCCGACGGCCAGGGTGAGCCGGCCGTCCTCCGCCGCGATGTCGAGATTCATGGCGTCGATCTCGTACCGCCCGGCGACCTCCCGCGCCCGCTCCTCGTCGTACGGCAGCGGCTCGGGTTCCCGTTCGACCACATCGAGGAACAGCTCCAGCGCCCGCTTCAGCACCGCCTGGTTGAACTGGTGGCCGTCCGGGCCGGAGTTGGCGAGGGAGACGACGGCGAAGTCGCGCTCCGGCACCAGCAGCAGCTCGGCGAACTGCCCGTTGCCCGAACCCCCGTGGCCGACCGTGCGCACGCCCTCCACGTCGCGCAGGAACCAGCCGATGCCGAAGGCGTCGCCGAGCGTGCTGCCCCGCAGTTCGACGGTGGGTTCCTTCATGCGGCCCAGCATCCCGGCGGTCAACAGCCCTTCTCCGTCGCCGAGTTGGAACCGCGCCCAGCGCAGCAGATCGCTCGCCGAGGAGACGACACCGCCGCCGGGGTTGTTGCCGCGCAGTCCGGCCCGCCGCGACTTCCAGGGGCGGGCGAGGGTGAGGGAGCCGTCCTCGGCGCGGTTGTGGCCGACGGCGAAGCGGCGGACCACGACGTCGTCCAGGTCGAAGACGGTGTCGGACAGGCCCAGCGGCTGAAGGACCAGTTCGGCCAGCGCCTGCTCGAACGGCAGACCGGTCACGTTCTCCACGACCCGGCCGAGCAGGTTGTATCCGGCCTGGCTGTAGGAGGCCCGGGCGCCGGGCGGGCCGATCAGCGGCAGCCGGTCCAGTTGTCCGACGAACGCGGCGAGCGAGCCGTCGCCCTCGTCAGTGCCGACCAGGTTCCAGTCCAGGCCCGCCGTGTGGTTGAGCAGGTTCAGCAGGGTGATCCGGGCGGCGGTCTCCTCGTCGGCGAGGCGCAGCTCGGGAACGTACCGGCGGACCGGCGCGCCGAGGTCCACCCTGCCCTGCCCGACCAGGCGCATCAGCGCGGTCGCCGTGAAGGTCTTGCTGACCGAGGCCAGGTGGAAGAGCGTGTGTTCGTCGATCGGCAGGGGGTGCTCCACGTTCGTCACGCCGTGGCCGACATGGATCTCCTCGCCACCGGTCAGTACGGCCACGGCGGCCCCCGGCACCCCGAACTCCTTCGCCGCGGTCTCCACGAACGCGGCCAGCGACTCACGCTCACCGGACATCAGGTTCCCCCTCCTGGCGGGTACTTGAACTAAGTACAGGTGCGACTGTAGGCGTCCCGCGCAGGGCCCGCAAGCCTTTCCTGTACTTCGTTCAAGCGGAGCTCACGCCACCGGTACGCGCAGGGCGGCGAGGACCGGGAGATGGTCCGTGGCGGCGATCAGGTCGGCCCGTGTGACGCCCGGCTGGCCGAGGGGCACGCCGCAGCCGAGCACCTCGATGCCCTTGGTCGCGAAGACGGCGTCGATGCGCTGCGGGGGCTCGCTGTGCGGCCAGGTGTCCGCGCCGCCCCAGGGGGCCACGGCCCGGCAGTCCTTCAGGCTCGCGGAGAGCAGGCGGAAGGCGGGGCCGTCGGGGCCTTCGTTGAGGTCGCCGCCTGCGATGGCGTGGTCCGCGCCCAGACCGGAGAGGCGGTCCAGGAGCAGCGCGGCCTGCTCGCGGCGTTCGTCCTTCTGCAGACTCAGATGGCAGCTCAGCACGCCCAGCCTGGCCCCGCCGATACGGACCACGGCCGTGGCGAAGCCGCGCCGGTGGAGCCCGGGGGTGAGCGGCAGCAGCACGTCCTCGGTGCGCTCCACGGTGGCGCGCAGCGAGCAGAGGATCGCCGGGCCGGCCGCGGTGGCTCCGCCGGTGAGGATGACCTGGCCGGAGGCCGCGGCGAGGCGGGCGAGCTTCTTGCGCCAGCGGAAGAAGCGCGGGGCTTCCTGGATCAGGACCAGGTCGGGGGCGCATGCGGTGATGATCCTGGCGAGGGCGTCGGTGTCGTCGCGCATCGAGCGGATGTTGTAGCTCAGGACGCGGAGGACGGCGGAACCGTCGGATTCGGTACGGGAGTTGGGAAGCAGCGTGCTGGTCGCCATGCCGATCAACATACGACGATGCCCGCCCGTCCCGGGACCGGACGCGGCGGGCACTGTCGTAGGACCCCACTACATGATCGGGTCGGGCTCCCGGGCCAGGTCCGCCGCGCCGACGAGGCCCGCCTTGTTGCCGAGCTGGGCGGCGATCACGTCGGCCACCGGGCGCCAGTTGCCGCCGACCAGCCAGCGCTTGTAGGACTTGCGGATCGGGTCGAGGACCAGTTCGCCCTCCTCGGAGAGGCCGCCGCCGACGATGAACGCGGACGGGTCGAAGAGGGAGGCCAGGTCGGCCAGGCCCGCACCGGCCCAGCGGGCCAGCTCGCGGTAGGAGTCGACGGCCACCGGGTCGCCCTGGCGGGCGGCCATGGAGATGTGCTTGCCCTCGATGCCCTCGGGGGTGCCGTCGCCGAGGCCGAGCAGGATCTCGGCGTTCTCCGGGGTGGCGTTGGCGCGCTGCTTGGCGTATCTGACGAGCGCGCGGCCGGAGGCGTACTGCTCCCAGCAGCCCTGCGAACCGCAGCCGCACAGCAGGCCGTCCGGGACCATCCGGATGTGGCCGAACTCCGCGGCCACGCCGAAGTGGCCGCGGCGCAGCTTGTTGCCGATGATGATGCCGCCGCCGAGACCGGTGCCGAGCGTGATGCAGATGACGTTGCGGTGGCCCTTGCCGGCGCCGAATTTGTACTCGCCCCAGGCGGCGGCGTTGGCGTCGTTCTCGACCACGACCGGGAGGCCCACGCGGGCCTCGACCTTCTCCTTCAGCGGCTCCTGGCGCCAGTCGATGTTCGGCGCGAAGTACACCGTCGAGCGCTGCCGGTTGACGTAACCGGCCGCACCGATGCCCACGCCGACGATCTCGTGCCCGGCGCGCGCACCCTCCACCGCCGAGGCGATGGCGTCCACGATGGCCTCGGGCGTGGTGGGGGTCGGCACCTTGAAGGTCGAGAGGATGTTGCCTTCCTCGTCGACCACGCCGGCCGCGATCTTGGTGCCGCCGATGTCGACGCCGATGGTGAGTCCCATGAATCCCTCAGTTTCGGTCGAGCCCCGCTACGGCCAACCGTACCCGAGGCCCTGCCGGGAAAGCGCTTCAGTCCAGGTCGATCCGCTCCCCCGGACCGGTGCCCTCGCCCCCGTCGCGCCGGTCGTCGGGCGCCTCGCGGGTGAGGTCGTCGGCCGTGCGGGCGGTCCAGCGGCGCTCCTGGGCCTGGACGGCGGAACGGTAGGCGGCGAGCAGTTCGCTGCCGGCCGCGGCCAGGTGGTCGAAGACGTCGGGGTTGCGGTCTATGACGGGCTCGACGGCGGCCTTGGCCTGCTGGACGACCTGGCGCACCATCTGCTGGGCGGCGGGTCCGGCGAGGCCGCCGAGGAGCGGTGACGGGAGGCCGGAGAGCTTGTCGGCCACCGTTTCCACGAGCTTCTTCAGCTCCTCCGCGGCCGAGCCCGGCTGCGGGCCGTACTCGGCACTGCGGCGGGCCTTCTCGGCGGCGAGGTCCTCGGCGCAGGCCGTGGCCCAGGCGTCGGCGTCGGTCGCCCGCCGCTGTTCCTCATATCCCTCATGCGAGTCGGATGCGGGACGCTCTTCGCTCATGGCGGACTCCTGACTACGGTTCGCCTTTACGACGTTACCCGAACGGGCGTACCCGGATCATCACCGTCCGGTGGCGGGCCACAGGTCGGGATCCGGGGCGAAACGGACGCGCAGCTCGCCCTCGCGCAGGCCGGCCCCGGCGACGGTGCAGCGGCGCAGGGCGGAGGGCAGCGGGACGATCCGCCGGAACGGGCCCACGGTGATCACGAGCTCGTCGCCGCGCCGGATCAGGTCCAGCTCGTCCCGTATCGCGCCGGGCAGCGGGATGTGCCAGACCAGGACGCCGTCGTCGCTCCTGCGGTCGGTGACGGGCCACTCGACCGGGGCGGATGCCGGGTTGACGGGGGGTACGGCGAGGGCGGCGAGGTCGTCGGCGCCGCGCGGGTCGTGGCCGAGGTGCGGGACGGGGTGGACGTCGTACGGCTGCTCCTGCCAGTCGGCGAGTGCCTTGCGCTGCTGGGCGAGGAGTCCGGCGAGCAGGCTGTCCGGGTCGGTCTCGGGCAGGGTGCGGTTGGCGATCAGGGCCTCGGTGCGCAGGCCGCGCAGGGCGAGGGCGAGGCCGGCGGTGCGTACGGCGTCGGCGCCGGCCGGGCCGGGTTCGGCGACCAGGCGTACGGCGGTGTTCCGGTCGGTGAGGACGGCCTCGACGGCGGCGAGTTCGAGGTCCCAGCGGGCGGCCGTCTCGTACAGCCAGTCGGACGGCATCGGCACGCCGGCCAGCCGGCCGAGGACCGGGCGCAGGGCACGGGCCGCCTGCCGCTCGGGCGGGAGGAGGCGGCGCAGATAACGGCGCAGCTCCTCGGGGAGGCCGAGCAGGGCGAGGGCCTGCTGGAGGGGCGGCAGGTCCACGACGAGCAGGTCATAGCGCTCGGACAGCGCCGCGTCCCGGACGGCCCGCAGGAAGGACAGCTCCTCGGCACCGGGCAGCGGGGTGACCTCCTCGGCGTCCAGCCGGGCGGCGCCGAGCAGGTCGAGGACGGTGGCCGCGCGGTTCTGGAAGGCGGTGAGGTCCTGCCGGAAGCGGTCGACGGCATCGGGCCGCCAGGCGGTGAGGTTCGCCGCGGCTTCCTCCGGCACCGGTCCCGTCGCGGAGCCCAGCGCGGCGCCGAGGGTGTCGGTGCGGTCGGCACTCAGGAGAAGCGTGCGGACGCCTTCGCCTGCGGCGCGCTGTGCGGTGGCGGCAGCGACAGTGGTACGACCGCTGCCGCCCGGGCCCGTGATCAGGATGGTGCGCATGAGGCTGAACGGTAACGGAGGCCGGGGGCACGGGGTGTTGGCCGGTGCCCGGAAGCGACGGCACCGGACGGGCGTAGGTTACTGGTCGGACTCGACCCTCTTCTTCAGGCCTGCCAGGGCGCGGTCGATGATGACCTTCTCCGCCTTGCGCTTGATCATGCCGAGCATGGGGATCTTGACGTCCACCGTGAGGAGGTAGGTGACCTCCGTCGCGGCGGGGCCCGTCGGCTTGAGGATGTAGGAGCCGTCGAGGGAGCGGAGCATCTGGGACTTGACCAGGGTCCAGGAGACCTCGTTCTCGCCGGTCCAGGTGTAGGCGAGGGTCTGGTCGTCCTTGATGGCGCCGGCGTCCATGACGAGCCGGACCTGCTCGGCGCGGCCCTGGTCGTCGGTCTTGAGGACCTCCGCCTCCTTCACCTCGCCCGTCCAGTCCGGGTAGCGGGCGAAGTCGGCGATCACCCCCATGACGTCGGCCGGTGCCGCCTCGATCGTGATGCTCGAGCTGGTGTGTTCCGCCATCGCCGTGGCTCCTCCAGATGCGGGCCGGTACAGAGGTCGTCGTGCGCACGTGTGTGCAGCGTGAAGGCTACCGCGCCACCGACCGGCCGCCTTCACCCCTGTCCCGCACATCGCCGGCCGATCGCCGGCGGATCACCATTCCAGCGCCCAGGGCCTTCCCGTACCGGCGAAGTGGCCCACGTTCACGCACTCGGTCGCGCCGATCCGCATACGGCGCGCGAGCGGCTGGTGGACATGGCCGAAGAGCGCATAACGAGGCTTCGTGCGGCGGATGGCGGCCAGCAGGGCGCGGCTGCCCCGTTCGAAGCGGCGCGCGACGGTGTCGTAGACCAGTTCGGGCACCTCCGGCGGGATGTGCGTGCACAGCACGTCGACCTCGCCGACCGCCTCGATCTTCGCCGCGTACTCCTCGTCACCGATCTCGTACGGCGTCCGCATGGGGGTGCGCAACCCACCGCCGACGAACCCGAAGGTCCAGCCGCCGATCTCCACCCGCTGGCCGTCCAGCACGGTGGTGCCGGGATGGGCGTACTCCTTCCACAGCGGCGGCATGTCGACATTGCCGTAGGTGGCGTACGTCGGGGTCGGGAACGCGGCGAACAGCTCGGCGTACTGCTTGCGCACCGCCTTCTCGATGGCCGCGGCCCGGTCGGTGCCGATGCCGCCCCACAGCCGGGCGCCGAACTCCCGGGCCTCCTCGAAGCGCCGGGCGGTGCGCAGCTCGACGATGCGGTCGGCGTTCTCCTTGCCGAACAGGTCCGGGAAGATGCCGCGCGAGTGGTCGGCGTAGTCGAGGAAGAGCACGAGGTCGCCCAGGCAGATCAGGGCGTCGGCGCCCTCCCCGGCCCGGGCCAGGTCCCGGGCGTTGCCGTGCACGTCGCTGACCACGTGGACGCGGGTCCTTCGGTCGCCGGAGGGTGTGGGTGCCATGGTGATCAAGGGTAGGCGTGTGCGGTCTGCGTGAACAGTGTCGGTCCCGCCTGCGGTTACTCGCCGGTCGGTTCGCCCGTGGACTACTGTGCGCGAAGGAACGCCAACATGTGTGACGCAGCGAACATCTCACCGGGAACCCCTGTCGTGAACGCCATACCGGCGGGTAACGTCCGGGCAGTCCAGTCGTGCTCTGGATTTCAACAGCTGAATTCCCGAGCACCTGCCCGAGCCTTGGACCGCACCGTCGCATCACACAGTGTCGTGGCGCCGGCGCCCTATGAGGAGCAGCAGTCTTGCGCGAGTTCAGCCTTCCGGCTTTGTACGAGGTCCCTGCGGACGGCAACCTGACCGACATCGTCCGCAGAAACGCCGCGCAGCATCCCGACGTCGCCGTCATCGCCCGCAAGGTGGGCGGTGTCTGGCAGGACGTGACGGCCGCCGCCTTCCTCGCCGAGGTGCACACCGCCGCCAAGGGCCTCATCGCCTCCGGCGTCCAGCCCGGTGACCGGGTGGGCCTGATGTCCCGCACCCGGTACGAGTGGACCCTGCTCGACTTCGCGATCTGGAGCGCGGGCGCGGTCACCGTGCCGGTGTACGAGACCAGCTCGCCGGAGCAGGTGCAGTGGATCCTGTCCGACTCGGGCGCCACCGCCTGCATCGTGGAGCTGGCGGGCCACGCGGCTGCCGTGGAGTCGGTGCGCGAGTCGCTGCCCGCCCTCAAGCACGTCTGGCAGATCGAGGCCGGCGGTGTGGAGGAGCTCGGGCGGCTCGGGCAGGACGTGTCGGACCAGACGGTCGAGGAGCGCGGCTCGCTCGCCAAGGCCGACGACCCGGCGACCATCGTGTACACGAGCGGTACCACCGGCCGCCCCAAGGGCTGTGTGCTCACCCACCGCAGCTTCTTCGCCGAGTGCGGCAACATCGTGGAGCGCCTGCGCCCCCTGTTCCGTACCGGCGAGTGCTCGGTCCTGCTCTTCCTGCCGCTGGCGCACGTCTTCGGCCGCCTGGTGCAGATCGCCCCGATGATGGCGCCGATCAAGCTGGGCTGCGTCCCGGACATCAAGAACCTCACCGACGAGCTGGCCGCGTTCCGGCCGACGCTGGTCCTCGGCGTCCCGCGCGTCTTCGAGAAGGTCTACAACTCGGCGCGCGCCAAGGCGCAGGCGGACGGCAAGGGCGCGATCTTCGACAAGGCGGCGGACACCGCGATCGCCTACAGCAAGGCGCTGGACAGCGCCTCCGGCCCGGCGTTCGGCCTGAAGGTCAAGCACAAGGTCTTCGACAGGCTGGTCTACAGCAAGCTGCGCGCGGTCCTGGGCGGCCGGGGCGAGTACGCCATCTCGGGCGGCGCCCCGCTGGGCGAGCGGCTCGGCCACTTCTTCCGGGGCATCGGCTTCACGGTGCTGGAGGGCTACGGCCTGACCGAGTCCTGCGCGGCGACCGCGTTCAACCCCTGGGACCGGCAGAAGATCGGCACGGTCGGGCAGCCGCTGCCCGGCTCGGTGGTGCGGATAGCGGACGACGGCGAGGTGCTGCTGCACGGTGAGCACCTGTTCAAGGAGTACTGGAACAACCCGGGCGCGACGGCGGAGGCGCTGGCCGACGGCTGGTTCCACACCGGTGACATCGGCACCCTGGACGAGGACGGCTACCTCAGGATCACCGGCCGCAAGAAGGAGATCATCGTCACGGCGGGCGGCAAGAACGTGGCCCCGGCGGTGATCGAGGACCGGATCCGGGCGCACGCGCTGGTCGCGGAGTGCATGGTGGTGGGCGACGGGCGGCCGTTCGTGGGCGCGCTGGTCACCATCGACGAGGAGTTCCTGGGCCGTTGGGCGGCCGAGCACGGCAAGCCGGCGGGTGCCACCGCGGCGTCGCTGAAGGACGACCCGGATCTGATCGCGGCGATCCAGGAGGCGGTCGACGACGGCAACGCCGCGGTGTCGAAGGCGGAATCGGTGCGGAAGTTCCGCATTCTGTCCTCCCAGTTCTCGGAGGAGTCGGGCCACCTCACCCCGTCGCTGAAGCTCAAGCGGAACGTGGTGGCGAAGGACTACGCGAACGAGATCGAGGCGATCTACGCGAAGTAGCACGCCTCCTGACGGAGTGTCATGGCGCGGTGTCCTCGGCGAGGACCCGCGCCATCGTGCGTTCGGCGAGCGCGGTGATGGTGACGAAGGGGTTCACGCCGATGTTGCCGGGCACGAGCGAGCCGTCGGTGACGTAGAGCCGGTCGTACCCCTTCACCCGGCCGTAGTCGTCGGTCGCCCTGCCGAGCACACAGCCGCCCAGCGGGTGGTAGGTGAAGTCGTCGGCGAAGACCTTGCTGGTGGAGCCGAACAGGTCGTAGCGGTAGATGGTCGCGTTGGCCAGGTTGATCCGGTCGAACAGCTTCCTGGCCATGCTCACGGAGACCGCGCTCTGGGCGGCCGTCCAGCCGAGTTTCACCGCGCCGGAGGCGGAGTCGTAGGTGAAGGAGGCCCGTTCGGGGTTCTTGGTGATCGCCAGGTAGAGGCTGATCCAGTGCTCGAACCCCATGGGCAGCGGGGCGATCTCGGCGAAGACGGGGTTGTCGGCGTTGGCCCAGTCGTCGATGCCCATGACGGGCATGGTCGCCTGGTCGGCGCCGACGGTGTCCCAGACGTGGTTGGCGCGGCCGAGCATGGTGTTGCCGTTGGTGCCCCAGCCCGCCCCCACGGCGGGGTTCAGGTCCGGCAGGGTGCCGGTGTCCCGGGCGCGGACGAGGAGTTCGGTCGTGCCGAGACTGCCGCCGCCGAGGAAGAGATACGTGCAGCCGTAGCTCTTGGTCCCGACGACCGTGCCGGTGGTGTCGATCCGGTCGGCGGTCAGGACGTACGTCCCGTCGGCCGCCCGGCTGATGGACCTCACCTTCTCCAGGGTGTGGATGGTGACGTTGCCGGTGCCGAGGGCGGCGGCCAGATAGCTCTTGTCGAGGCTGCGCTTGCCGTGGTTGTTGCCGTAGATGACCTCACCGGCGAGCGCGGACTTCGTGGCCGTGCCGGCGGCCTCCTGCTGCATGTAGCCGAAGTCGTAGACGTTCGGCACGAAGGTGGTCTTCAGGCCCGCGTTGCCGGCGGCCTTCCGGGAGGTGCGGGCGAACCGGTACCAGTCGGTGGACTCGAACCAGGCCGGGTCGATCGTGTTGACGCCGAGCATGGCGCGGGCGCGGGGGTAGTAGGTGCCGTACATCTCGTCGGCGTCCACGGTCGGGAACTGCTCGGCGAAGTACGACTTCAGGGGCGTGACCGCCATCCCGCCGTTGACGAGGGAGCCGCCGCCGACGCCCCGGCCGACGTAGACGGACATGGCGTCGTAGTGCACGCGGTCGAGCACTCCGGGGTAGGCGCCGATGTCCTTGTTGACCACGTCCAGCCAGAGGAACGTGGCGAGCGGGGCCTCGGTGCGGGTACGGAACCACATGGAGCGCTGGTCGGGGGCGGAGGTGGAACAGAACACCTTGCCGTCGCTGCCCGCGGTGTTCCACAGGCGGCCCATCTCCAGGACGAGGGTACGGATGCCGGCCTGGCCCAGGCGGAGGGCGGCGACCGCACCGCCGTAGCCGGAGCCGATGACGATCGCCGGGGCGTTCTCGACCGCGTCGGGCTGTGCCGCTCGGGCCGACTGGAGTCCTATGCGGGTGAAGCCGAGGGCGGCCGCGGTCTGCAGTGCGGCCATACCGAGTATGTGACGTCTTGTCAGTTGACGTCTCATCAGGTTTGCTGTCATGGGCGCAGCATGGGCGGATTTTCCGGTTCCGCCAAGGGCCCTGCCGGGAGACCTTTGAGGCCCGGTCTAGAGCAGGTCTTTGAGTTTCTCGGCGAGCAGGTCCCAGCGCCAGCGCTCCTCCACCCACTGGCGGCCCCTCTCGCCCATGCGGCGGCGCAGGCCGGGGTCGCCCAGCAGGGGCACGATGCGGTCGGCCGCCTCCTCGGGGGAGCCTCCCCTGACGACCCAGCCGGTCTCGCCGTCGAGTACGGCGTCCGGGGCGCCGCCCGAGTCGCCCGCCACCACCGGCAGGCCCGTCGCCGAGGCCTCCAGGTAGACGATGCCCAGGCCCTCCACGTCCAGGCCGGCGCGGCGGGTGCGGCAGGGCATGGCGAAGACGTCGCCGGCGCCGTAGTGGGCGGGGAGTTCGGACCAGGGGACGGAGCCGGTGAAGCGGACGGAGTCGCCGACGCCGGTCTCGGCGGCCATCCGCCGCAGATCCCGCTCGTACGGCCCGCCGCCCACGATCAGCAGGACGGTGTCCGGCTCGGCGGCGAGGATGCGGGGCATGGCCTGGATGAGGGTGTCCTGGCCCTTGCGCGGGACCAGCCGGGAGACACAGACCACGACCGGGCGGTCGGTGAGGCCGAGGCGGGCGCGGATCTCGTCGCCGCCGGAGCCGGGGTGGAAGGTCTTCTCGTCGACGCCGGGCGGCAGCTGGACCATGCGGCGCGCCGCCCCGGGCGTCAGCGCGGTGGCGATCCTGGACCGCGTGTACTCGCCCAGATAGGTCATCGTGTCCGTCGACTCCCCGATCCGGCGCAGCAGTTGGCGGGCTGCGGGCAGCTGCGCCCAGCCGGCCTCGTGGCCGTGGGTGGTGGCCACCAGTCGCTCGGCGCCCGCCCTGCGGAGTGCCGGGGCCATGAGGCCCAGCGGCGCCGCCGCCCCGAACCACACCGAGGTGCACCCGTGCTCGCGCAGCAGCCCGACCGCCCGCCGGGTCGCCCGCGGGGTCGGCAGCAGCATGGTCGTACGGTCGCGTACGACGGTGAAGGGCTGCTCGGCGTCGAAGGCGGCCGTGGCCTCGATACCCTCCCGGCTCCGCTTCCAGGTGGAGGCGTGCACGACCAGCCGGCCGGGGTCCAGGCGGAGGGCCATGTTGTGCAGGAAGGCCTGGATGCCGCCCGGCCGGGGCGGGAAGTCGTTGGTGACGATCAGGGTCTTGTGCATCGCCGCCGACCCTACCCAATCCGCCGTCCGGAGCCGCGTACGGCCGAGTCTGTGGCATGCACACGGACGCGCACGACATCATGGTGACCGACGCGAAACCGAACGGCAGGGGATCACGTGGAGACCAAAGGTGCCGGGCGGTCCCTGGCATGGCTGCTCGCGACCTGGGGCGTCACCCGTGTGGTGCTGCTGCTGTTCGTCTTCCAGGTGTATCTCTTCCCGGGCCCGGACGTCACCTCCGACGTCTCGGTGATCTACCGGGGCTGGTACGAGGTCCTGCACCAGGGAACGTTTCCGCTGGACGACGTGACCTGGCAGTACCCGCCGGCCGCCGCCCTCCCGGTGCTCGCCCCCGCCGCCCTGCCCTTCCTGTCGTACGCGCACGCCTTCTTCGTGCTGGCGTTCCTCGCCGACGTGCTCGTCCTCGCGCTGCTGCTGTATCGGTGCCGGCGCCCCGGCCGGTCTCCGCGCGGGGCCTGGGTGTGGGTCGCGGGCGTGCCGCTGCTCGGGCCGACGGCGTACGCCCGCTACGACGTGATGGTGACCGCGGTGGCCGTGGCGGCGCTGGTCGCCGGGGCCCGGCATCCGCGGGTGATGGGCGCGCTCACCGCGTTCGGGGCGCTGCTGAAGGTGTGGCCGGCGCTGCTGCTGGCCGGTGCCGTGCGGGCGCGGGCGTGGTGGTCGGCGGCGGTGACCGCGGCGGGGCTCGCGGCGCTGTTCTCGGTGTCCATGCCGGGCGCCTTCACCTTCCTGACCTTCCAGCGGGAGCGGGGCACCGAGGTGGAGTCGCTGGGCGCCCTGGTCTTCCATGTGGCCCGGCACTTCGGCTGGCAGGGGCAGGTGCTGCTGAACTACGGGTCGATCGAGTTCCTCGGCCCGTACGTGGACCAGGTCAGCGCGGCGGCGCTGGCGCTGACCGGGGCCGTGTTCGGCTGGCTGCTGCTGTGGCGGCTGCGTGCGGCGCGCAGGGCGCCGCACACGCTCGCGGAGGCGGCCTTCACCGCGGTCCTGCTGTTCACGGTGACCAGCCGGGTGATCAGCCCGCAGTACCTGGTGTGGCTGATCGGCCTGGCCGCGGTCTGTGTGTCGTACCGGGCGAGCCGGATGGGGGCGCCCGCGCTGATGGTGGTGGCCGCGTCCTTCGCGACGGTCCTGGAGTTCCCGCTCGGCTTCTCGCACGTCGTGGTCAGCGACCGGTACGGCGTTCTGCTGCTGGCGGTGCGCAACGGCCTGCTGGTCGCGGCCTCGGTCACGGCGGCCCGCCGGCTGTGGCGCTCGACCGTGCCACCGGCCCCCGCCGCACCCCTGCCGCCACAGCCGTCCCGGCCACGGCAGACGCCGGTCTCCCCCTGACCTGACGGCCCCACGCCGAGGACAGGACGACCGGCCCAGAACACCCGAGAGGCCACACAGCCCCGCCCTGCTCCCGGCTCACCCCGTGCGGGCCAGGGGCTGCCCCGCTTTCCCGTGGTGGTCGGCACGTCGGCGCAGGGCTGTCACGGCCGCGCACTGCACGGCCATCGAGAGCGCCAGGGCCAGGCTGACGCCGGGCAGGCCAAGGCCGCCGAGGGCGTGAGCCAGGGGCAGCTGGACGGCCGTGCCGAGCAGGGTGATCCGGAGCAGGGCGGGTGCTCCGCCGCTGCCCTCGAAGACCCCGCCGAGGGCGATGAAGCAGGCCATCAGCAGCAGGTACGGGCCGATGCAGCGCAGGAACAGCGCGCCCTGGCGGGCGACTTCGGGTCCGGCGCCGAAGGCGGCCATGATCCAGGAGGCCGTAGCGGCGAACACCATGGCTGCGGTCAGGCCCAGGGCGCCGGAGACCAGGACCGCCTGCCGGCCGATGTCCCGCCGCGCGTCCGCGCCCGCGCCCCGGGTGTGCGCGGTGTGGATCGCGGCGGCCTGCCGTACCGCGTAGAAGGCCATGGTGGCCACGTACATGACCTTGTAGGCGATGGCGTAGGCGGCCACCGCCGTCACACCGAGCCGGGCCACGATCGCCACCAGGACCAGGGATCCGCTCTGGCGCACGGTGAAGTCGGCGGACATCGGCAGGCCGGTGGTGAGCGTGCGGCGCAGGGCGGCGGCGACCGGCTCGGCGGGCGGGGCCGTGGCGGCCGTCCGCAGCAGGGCGTTGCGGCGCAGGGCGCGCAGGCCCGCCGCGAGGGCCGCGCCGCGGCACAGCACGGTGGAGGCGGCGGCGCCCCGGACGCCGTAGAGGTGGATCAGGACGGGGTCGCACAGCAGGATCAGGGCGTTGGCGAGGAGGGCGAGGCGCATCGGTGTGCGGGTGTCGCCGGTGCCCTTGAGGATGCCGTCGACGAGTTGTTGGGCGAAGAAGACGGTCATGCCCGGCAGGGAGATCGCGAAGTAGGCGGTGGCCAGGCGCAGGGCCGTGCTGTCGTCGCCGCCGAGGACCAGCGCGGCCAGCGGCCCGCGCAGCAGCAGGCCGCCAGCCGCGACCACCGGTGTCACCAGCGCGCACAGGGCCCCACCGCCCCGCACGGCGGCTCGTACGGCGGCCGGGTCGCGGGCTCCTCGGGCGTGCGCCACCAGCACGGTCGTACCGGAGGCGAAGACCAGCGCGACGCCGAGCAGCACGTTCTCGGCGTTGGTGGCGACGGCCACCGCGGCGACCGCGGCTCCGCCGAGCCGGGAGACCCAGACGGTGTTGATGATCCCGGAGGCGACCGAGGCGAGCAGGGAGAGGTAGACGGGGTGGGCGAGGGCTATGAGCTGCTTGCGGTGGGCGTTCACAGTCGGATTCCCTCATCTCCTCGAATCGAGCTACCTCGTTTAGAGGTAGCTCGATAAGAGGTAGCATGGCGTGCGAGGCCGCTGCAAGGAGGAGAAGGAGGAGACCGCGTGCTGGAATTGTCGATCCTGGGGTTCCTCGCCGAGGAACCGCTGCACGGTTACGAGCTGAAGGAGCGCATCAAGGCGCTGAGCGGTCATGTCCGCCCGGTCAGCGACGGCGCGCTGTATCCGGCCATCAACCGGCTCGTCGCCGCCGGACTGCTCGACCAGCGCACCGAGGACGGCGCGAGCGCCGCCCCGCGCCGGGTGCTGTCCCTGACGGACCGGGGCCGCGAGGAACTGCTCGCGCGGCTGCGCGCCCCCAAGCAGGCGGAGATCACCGACCAGGTCCGCTTCAACACGCTCCTGGCCTTCCTGCGGCACCTCGACGCCCCCGGCGAGCAGGCCGCGGTGCTGCGCCGCCGGCTGGACTTCCTCGAGACCCCGGCGAGCTTCTTCTACCGGCAGGGCGAGGCCGTGCGCGCGGAGGAGGCCGGTGACCTGTTCCGCGAGGGCATGCTGCGGGTCGCCCGGGCCACCGGGAAGGCGGAGCGGGCCTGGCTGCGCGAGGCCATCGAGACGCTCGAAGGGGCCGGCTGACCCGCCGGGCAGGGAAACCGGCCGTCACTCGGTCCGGATCAGCTGCTCCCGCACATAGGACCGCCACTGCCCGGTGAACTCCCCCGGTGTGGTCCCCAGCACCGTCTTCAGCGCGTCCTCGACCGCGCCCGCCCGCTTCTGATGGGCGCCGACGGCGCGGTAGAAGGCGCCGAGCCGGGCCTCGCCCCAGCGGTCGGCGATCATCCGGCAGGCCAGCCAGCCGCCCTCGTAGGCCCGGGCGAGCTCGGCCGGGTCGCTGGTGAAGCCGAAGTCCCCGTCGGTGGGCAGCTCGGTGGGCGGGTGGCCGTCCTGGACGGCGCGGGTGAGTTCCGGAGCGGCCTCGGTGGGGGTGCGGCCGGTGCCGAGGTAGCCGATCCAGTCCGCGTACCCCTCGGAGAGCCACAGCGGGGTCGCGGCGGTGGTGTGCGCACGGGTGGCCACATGGGTGGTCTCGTGGGTGAGCACCACCTGCTTGCCGAGGTCGCCGAGAATGGCGTACGCCTCCGGGTTGACGACCACCCGGTCCGCGGGCGCCTGGCCCGAACCGCCCGCCTCGCCGGTGGTCACGGCGGCGATCCCCCGGTAGTTCGCGGCGGGCGAGCCGAGCAGTCCCCCCATGCCCTGGAGGGACCGCGGGACGAGGACGACGACATGGCGGGCCCAGTCGGCGCCCCAGACCCGGGAGACGGCCGGCACGGCACGGTCGGCCAGCGTGGCGTATCCGCGCAGCTGGGCGGCGGTCCGGCCGGTGCCCAGCACCAGGCTGTGCGCACCCTTGACGGCGGTCACCGGGCCCTGGTCCCACAGCTGCTGCCCGGTGTCCTTGGCGGGTCTGTCGGCGGTGACGTACCACTTGCCGTCAGCGGTGCGCCCGAGGGTGAGGGTGCGGAGGGCGTCGACCGGGGCGCTGTCGTACCCGGCGACGCGGTAGCTGAGGTCGGCGTCGGCGGTGGCGCCGGCGGAGGTGCGGTGCACGGCGGTGACCCGGTAGGCCCAGGAGGCCAGCGGCAGGGCGCGCAGCCGGGTGTACTCCGTGCGGGTGCCCGTCGTCCCGTACGCCGTCTCGTCGTGGCCGAGGAGCGCGGCCGAGCGCCGGTCGAGCAGGTGCTGCACCTCGGTGCGGGCGGAGTCGCCCGGCGTGCCGCCGCAGCCGGACAGGGGCAGCAGCAGCCCGAGCCCCACGACCCCGATGCTCCACGCCCGCCTGCGACCAGCCACTTCCCGATCGTAACGGCGAGCGCCGCGTTCAGGGCCGGGTGACCGAGGTGACAGGCATCATCCCGACCGGGTCGTAGCGCACCGCCGCACCCGGATAGGGCGCGTGGATGACCTGGCCGTTGCCGGCGTACATCCCCACATGGCTGGCGTCGGAGCGGTAGATGACCAGGTCGCCGGGGCGGGCCTGGGAGAGCGGGATCTGCCGGCCGGCGAAGCGCTGCTCCTGCGAGGTGCGCGGCAGCTGGACGCCGGCGTGCGCGTACGACCACTGCATCAGGCCCGAACAGTCGAAGCCGGAGGGGCCGCTGGCGCCCCACACATACGGCCGGCCGAGGGCGGAACGGGCGGCGGCCACCGCGGCGGCGGCGGGTCGCCGAGGGACCCTTGAAACTCGCACCGCAACCCCTGCCGCTGAGTGAGGGACCGGCTGCGTTTGGCCGGGTGGTATCCGG